>CAZZWY010000279.1:0-6179 GCA_964657785.1 uncultured Acetobacteraceae bacterium | reverse complement strand
CTGCCCGGCTGCGCGGCGAGCGCGGCCGCGCGGCCGGCGGGGTGCTCGCGCAGGCGCTGCAGCAGGTTCAACAACGCGGTGCTGACGACCCAGGCGGCGAGCAGCAGGCCGAAGCCGATCATCGGCGTCCAGTGGCCGAGCATCAGCGGGCCCAGCAGCGCGGCGGCGAGGCTGACACCCGCCGCCCAGCGCAGTCGCAGCGCCAGGTCGAGCGCGCCCGCCCGGCGCCAGCGCGCGAGCGGCCCGATGCCCATCAGGAAGATCGCCGGCGCCATCAGCGGCACGAAGACGGCGTTGAAGTAGGGCGGCCCGACCGAGAGTTTGCCGAGCCCGAGGGCGTCGATGACGAGCGGGTAGAGCGTGCCGAGCATCACCGCGGCGCAGGCGACGACGAGCAGCACGTTGTTCACCAGCAGCATCGATTCGCGGCTGACGAGGTCGAACGCGCCGCCCGCGGACTGCTCGGCGATGCGCGGCGCGCGCCAGGCGAAGAGCAGCAGCGAGCCGCCGATCACGACGGCGAGGAAGCCGAGGATGAAGATGCCGCGCTTGGGGTCGGTCGCGAAGGCGTGCACCGAGGTCAGCACGCCGGAGCGGACGATGAAGGTGCCGAGCAGCGAGAGCGAGAAGGTGACGATTGCGAGCAACGCCGTCCACATCCGGAACGCGCCGCGCTTCTCGGTGACGGAGAGCGAATGCAGCAGTGCCGTGCCGGCGAGCCAGGGCATCAGCGACGCGTTCTCGACCGGGTCCCAGAACCACCAGCCCCCCCAGCCGAGCTCGTAGTAGGCCCAGAAGCTGCCGAGGGCGATGCCGCAGGTGAGGAAGCACCAGGCGACGAGCGTCCACGGCCGCGACCAGCGCGCCCAGGCGGTGTCGAGCCGCCCGGAGAGCAGCGCGCCGATCGCGAAGGCGAAGGCGACGACGAAGCCGACGTAGCCCATGTAGAGCATCGGCGGGTGGATCACCATGCCGGGGTCCTGCAGCAGCGGCGTCAGGTCCTGGCCCTCGGGGGCGGCCGGCAGGAGGCGCAGGAACGGGTTGGAGGTCAGCAAGGTGAAGAGCAGGAAGCCGCAGCTCACGAGACCCATCACGCCGAGGATGCGGGCGAGCGTCATGCGGTCGAGTGCCTTCGAGAAGATCGCGACGGCCGTCGTCCAGCCGGCGAGGATCAGCACCCAGAGCAGGATTGAGCCTTCGTGGCCGCCCCAGACGGCGGTGAAGCGGTAGACCAGCGGCAGCGCGGTGTTGGAATGCTCGGCGACGTAGCGCACCGAGAAGTCGTTGCCGACGAAGGCCGTCGTCAACGCGGCATAGGCGAGGACGACGCACCCGAACTGCCCGAACGCCGCCGGACGGGCGAGCGACATCCAGCCGCCGCGCCCGAGCGAGGCGCCCGCGAGCGGCAGCGCCGCCTGCACGAGCGCCAGACAGAGCGCGAGGATCAACGCGAAATGCCCCAGCTCGACGATCACGGCAGCGGTGCCTCTTTGCTGCGGAGTACCGCCTTGTCTCCCACCAGCTTGCCGCGCTGCGCATCCGCCAGCGCCTGCCCGACTTCGGGTGCGACGTAGTTCTCGTCGTGCTTGGCGAGCACCTGTTCGGCGTGGAAGACGCCGTCGGCGCCGAGCGTGCCCTGCGCGACGACGCCCTTGCCTTCGGTGAAGAGGTCCGGCAGCAGGCCGGTGTAGACGACGGGAATCGTCCGCGCCAGATCGGTCACGACGAAGTGGACGGTCAGGCCGGTCGTCGAGCGCTTCAGGCTCCCCTGCTCGACCAGCCCGCCGAGACGGAAGCTGCGCTCGCGCGGCGCCTCGTGCGCGGCGATCTGCGACGGGCTGAAGAAGAACACGAGGTTGCTGCGAAAGGCGTTGAGCACGAGCGCGGTGGCGACGGCGAGCGCCGCGACGCCACAGACGATCGCGAGGCCGCGCTGCGTCCTAGGCTTCATGCGGCGCCGCTCCGAATTCGAACGGCAATGTCTCGCCCGTCGGCTCCCGCAGCGCATGACGCCGGATTCTCAGTGCGAACAGCTCGGCCGCGATCGCCGCGGCGGCCATCCCGAACGAGCCCCACACGTAGAGCCCGTAGCCGCCCATCGCGACAAAGGTCGACCAATCCGTGAAGTTCGAAATCAGCGTCATGCCATCTCCATGGCGCGCCGGGCCCAGCCGGCGTGCCGTTCGCGCTCGAGCACCGCGATGCGCGCCCGCGCCAGCGTCACCGCGATCGCGTAGGCCCAGAAGGCGAGCGCCATCACCAGCATGCCGAGCAGCATCGGCGCGGCCATGCTCGGCGCCTTCGAGAAGCTCACCGAGGCGCCCTGGTGCAGCGTGTTCCACCACTTGACCGAGAAATAGATGATCGGCACGTTGACGACGCCGACCAGCGCCAGCAGCGCCGCCGCCCGATCCGCCCGGCGTGGGTCCGGAATCGCGGCGTGCAGCGACAGCACGCCGATGTAGAGGAACAAGAGGATCAGCTCGGAGGTGAGCCGTGCGTCCCATACCCACCAGGCACCCCAGGTCGGCTTGCCCCACAGCGCGCCGGTCCAGAGTGCGACGAAAGTCATCAGCGCGCCGGTCGGCAGGAGCGCGTTCGAGAGCACGAAGGCGAGGCGCGCGTTGAAGGCGAGGCCGATCCCGGCCCAGAACGCGACGGCGAGGTAGATCACCATCGACATCCAGGCGGCAGGCACGTGGACGAAGATGATCCGGTAGGCGTCGCCTTGCTGGCGGTCGGTCGGTGCGACGAGCAGGCCGATCACCAGCCCGGCGACCGCGAGCAGCGCGGCGAGCGTCCCGAACCACGGCACGAGCCGGCCGGCGAGCGCGTGAAAGCGCTGCGGCGCGGCGTAGTGGGACCAGCGGGGCAGAATCATCGTCAATCCAGTGCGGTGCGCAGCGCGGCCGCTGCGGCGAACGGCGCGAGGAAGAGGGCGGCCGCGAGCATCGCGCCGAGCAGCGAGAAGTGGGCGCTCGGGCTCTGCCCGGCATCGACCGCGCCGACCGCGCCGGCGCCGAAGATCAGCACCGGCACCACGAGCGGCAGCACCAGCAGCGAGAGCAGCAGCCCCGCCCCGCGCACGCCGACCGTCAGCGCCGCGCCGATGCCGCCGACGAGGCTCAGCACCGGCGTGCCGAGCAGGAGCGACGCGGCGAGCGCGGCCGTCGCCGGTGCGGAGAGGTCGAACTGCAGCGCGAGCAGCGGCGAGACGAGCGCCAGCAGCAGCCCGGTCGTGAGCCAGTGCGCCGTCATCTTCGCGAGCACCAGCAGCGGCAGCGGCGTCGCGACGAGCAGCAGCTGTTCGAGGCAGCCGTCGTGCCAGTCGTCGGCGAAGACGCGGGCGAGCGACAGCATCGAGGCGAGCAGCGCCGCGACCCAGACGATGCCCGGCGCGAGCCGGCGCAAAAGGCCCGGCTCCGGGCCGATCGCGAGCGGGAAGAGGCTGGTCACGATGACGAAGAACAGCAGCGCGCCGGCGATGTCGCTGCGGCGGCCGACGGCGATGCGAAGGTCGCGCCAGAGCAAGGCGCCGAGGCCGCTGGCCGTGCCCTCGACGTCGGCGCCGAGCGGCCCGGACGACACCACGGCACTCAAGCGGCCATCTCCGGCTGGGCCGCGGGCACTCGCAGCTCGAGCCGCACCTGCGGCAAGGCCTCGTCCCAGGCGCTGCGCTCGTGGTGGGTCAGGACGACGACCCCGCCGCGCCGCAGCTGGGCGCCGATCGACGTCTGCAGCCAGAGGCGGGCGGCGTCGTCGAGCGCGTTGAACGGCTCGTCGAGCACCCAGAGGGCCGGCGCGGTGGAGACCACCAGCCGCGCGAGCACCGCGCGCTTGCGCTGGCCCTGCGACAGCGCGCGAGCCGGCAGGTGCTCGCGCCCGCGCAGGCCGGCGCCGTGCAGCGCGGCGAGGGCGGTCTCGGCGCTGCACGCGAGGCCACCGACGGCGCAGGCGGCGCGCAGGTTCTCGAGCGCCGAGAGTTCGTCCTTCAGCGCCGGGGCGTGACCGATGTAGACCAGCCCGGCGTGGAAGCCCGGTTGCGCCGCGCCGACCGGCTGCCCGCGCCAGCGGATGTCGCCCGCGGCCGGTGTCGTCAGGCCGCAGATCATCCTCAGCAGGCTCGTCTTGCCCGACCCGTTCGCTCCCGCGACTCGCAAGACGCGCCCCGCGCCGACCGTGGCCGAGATGCGGTCGAACAGCAGCCGCTCGCCGCGGACGCAGCGAACGCTGTGAAGCTCGAGCAGGGCAGTCATCGGGGCGGGCGACAAGGCGATCGAAGGCAAAAAGAGACGTCCGGAACGTGTTGTCAATTTACGCTGACACTTCTAAGATTGCAACATGTTTACACCTGAGCTTCGATCCGCGGTGCCCGCGGAGGTCGCCGCCCGCCCGCACGCGGTCGTCATCGGCAGCGGCTTCGGCGGTCTGGCTGCGGCGGTGCGGCTCGGCGCGCGCGGCTACCGCGTCACCGTGCTCGAGAAGCTCGACGCGCCCGGCGGCCGCGCCTACGTGCACCGGCAGGACGGCTTCACCTTCGACGCCGGCCCCACCGTCATCACCGCGCCGTTCCTGCTCGAGGAACTCTGGGCGCTCTGCGGCCGGCGCATGGCCGACGACATCGATCTGCGCCCGGTCGCGCCGTTCTACCGCATCCGCTTCGACGATGGCGAGACCTTCGACTACAGCGGCGACGCCGCGGCGATGCGGGCCGAGGTCGCGCGTTTCGCGCCCGGCGACGTGGCCGGCTACGAGCGCTTCCTGAAAGCGAGCGAAGCGATCTACGCCGTCGGCTTCGAGCAGCTCGGCGCGGTGCCGTTCGATTCGTGGACCGACATGGCGCGCGTGCTGCCGCAGCTGCTCAAGCTCGAGAGCTACCGCACCGTCTATTCGCTCGCCTGCAAGCACGTCGCTGATCCGCGGCTGCGCGTGGTGCTCACCTTCCAGTCGCTGCTGGTCGGCGGCAACCCGTTTGCGACGACCTCGGTCTACTGCCTGATCGCATTCCTCGAACGCCGCTGGGGCGTGCACTTTCCGATGGGCGGCACCGGCAGCCTCGTCAAGGGCCTCGTCTCGCTGATCGAAGGGCAGGGCGGGAGCGTGCGCTGCGGGCACGGCGTCGCGCAGATCACCGTCGAGGGGGGCACCGCGACCGGCGTGCGGCTCGAAGACGGCAGCGAAGTCGCGGCCGAGGTGGTCGTCTCCAACGCCGATGCGGCCTGGACCTACAAACACCTCGTCGCCCCCGAACACCGCCACCGCTGGACCGACCGCCGCATCGAACGTGCCCGCTACTCGATGAGCCTCTTCGTCTGGTATTTCGGCACGCGCCGGAAGTATCCGGAGGTCGCCCACCACACGATCGCGCTCGGCCCGCGCTACCGCGAGCTGCTCACCGACATCTTCGACCGCAAGCTCCTCGCCGACGATTTCAGCCTCTACCTGCACCGGCCGACCGCCACCGATCCTTCGCTCGCGCCGCCCGGCTGCGATGCGTTCTACGTGCTCTCGCCGGTGCCGCATCTGCAAAGCGGGGTCGACTGGTCGGTGCAGGCCGAGCCCTACCGCCGGGCGATCGAAGCGAAGCTTGCCGCGACGCTGCTGCCGGGCCTCGCCGACGAGATCGTGACCTCGCGCCTGCTCACGCCGCAGGACTTCCAGGACCGGCTCTCGTCGTTCCGCGGCGCGGCCTTCTCGCTCGAACCGGTGCTGACGCAAAGCGCCTGGTTCCGTCCCCACAACCGCAGCGAAGAACTCGATCGGTTGTATCTCGTCGGTGCCGGAACCCATCCCGGCGCCGGCCTGCCCGGCGTGCTGTCTTCGGCGCGCGTCCTCGACTCGGTGGTGCCTCATGGCGATGTCCTTGCCCGTTCGCAACGAACTGGAACTTCCCGCGCCGCCACCCCGGCGGGCGCGGATCGGCGCTGAGCCGCACCGGTCGCCCCCGCTCGGCGAAGCGGCCGATCTGGCGGCGTGCCGGGCCAGTCTGACGCAGGGCTCGAAGACCTTCCTCGCCGCGTCGCTGCTGCTGCCGCGGCGGGTCCACGAACCGGCCTGCGCACTCTATGCCTTCTGCCGGCTGGCCGACGATGCGGTCGATGCCGACGAGGCCGGCACGTCGCCGGGTGGCGCCGTTGCCGGGCGTGCCGATGCCGTCGCCGCACTGCGCGAACGCATTC
>CAZZWY010000278.1:0-6184 GCA_964657785.1 uncultured Acetobacteraceae bacterium | reverse complement strand
GCGGGCCTTGACGCCGAACGCGTACACGGTGTGGTGCCTGCGCGCCGGCGTGGGCCGGCGCTGACCGTCAAGTCGCGACGGGACCCGCCAAGGTCGACGTCTCGGCGAGGCTCGCCGTTTCGGCGCCGTCCCGGATCGAGCCGTCGGGGCGCTCGTAGGTGCCGATCAACTGGCCGCTCGCGATCGCCGTCTCGCGCAGGGCGTCGAGCACCGCCTCACGGCCCGGCGATTCGCCGAACGCAGGCGAGGCGTTGAGTGCGAAGAGCTGGAAGACATAGCGGTGCACGCCGTGGCCGGGCGGAGGATCCGGCGGCAACCAGGCGGCACGCAGCAGCGAATTCTTGCCGGTGTGCAGGCCGACGCCCGTGTGATCGGGGCTCGCCAACGCGCCCTGGGCGAGCGCGCCGTCCTCGGCCGGCAGGTCGACGGCGATCGCGTGAACGAGCGGCTGCGGCGTCGGCGAGTCGGCGTCTTCGACGATCAGGACGAGGCTCGCGGCCCCGCTCGGCACCCCGGACCACTGCAGCGGCGGCGACAGCCCTTCGCCGTCGGCGGTGTAGTTCGGCGGAATCGGTGCGTGGTCGGCGAAGGCGAGGCTCCGGACCTCGATCGCGCCCATGCCGGCGCGGAGGCCGACCTTCTGGATGGCGAGGTGGTCGAGCCCCGCGCGCTGATTGCGCAAGGCGTGGCCGACGGCATCGGGGAGCTGTTCGAGCATGGCGATTCGGGCGGTGGTGAGCTGAAGCTTCTGATTGAACGCCGATGCAGGCGCCGAGGGCACCGGGCAGTGCCTACCGGTGCCGTCGGACAACGTCTGCGCCGTCGGGCCCGGATACGCCCTCAACGCAACGACTGCACATTGCAGACTGGATAAAAAAACAGTATCGTGGCTCTCATGAGCTCGCCGCGTCCACCTCCGACCGCCACGCCGTCCGCGCACCCGCGGCGGCCGCCCCCGGACCCTTCCGAAGGCACGCTGCCGGGTCCCGGCGTCATGAAAGGGCGGGGCACCGTCTGGATCACGCCCCACCGCTTCGCTGCGCACGCGAGCGAAGCTTGGGACGACGGTTGGGGCTCGCTCGACCAGCGGGCGGCGGAAGAAACGCTGCCGCCGGAAACCGTCATCGTCGAAGAAGCGGCGCGAACCATCCTGTCGCGGCACGATTCGCCGGATATTTCGTTCGACCTCTCGGTCAACCCCTACCGCGGCTGCGAGCATGGCTGCATCTACTGCTTTGCCCGGCCGACTCACAGCTATCTCGATCTCTCCCCCGGCCTCGACTTCGAACGCCGGATCGTCGCCAAGGTCAACGCCGCCGAGCGCCTCCGTGAAGCGTTCGCCGGGCGGGGCTACGCCGCGGCACTGCTGAACATCGGTTCGGCGACGGATGCCTATCAGCCGGTCGAGCGCCGGCTCGGCATCACGCGATCGATCATCGAGGTGCTCTCGGCCACCCGACATCCGTTCTCGCTGGTGACGAAGTCATCGGGCGTCGAGCGCGACATCGATCTGATCGCGCCGATGGCCGAACGCGGTCTGGCCGCGGTCTACGTCTCCCTCACCTCGCTCGATCCGGTGCTCGCGCGGATTCTCGAGCCGCGGGCCGCCGCACCGCACCGGCGCCTGGCGACGATCACGGCCCTGTCTCGGGCGGGGATACCGGTCGGCGTCAGCGTGTCACCGGTCATCCCGTTCATCAACGAGCCGGAGATCGAGCGCATCGTCGAGGCGGCTGCGGCAGCAGGCGCGAGCTCGGCCTTCAGCATCGTGCTGCGCCTGCCGTGGGAGGTCAACCCGATCTTCCAGGAGTGGCTGGCGCGGCACTTTCCGGACCGGAAAGCCCGCGTCATGGCGCGCGTTCGCGAGATCCATGGCGGTCGGGACTACGACGCCACCTTCGGCAAGCGAATGACCGGCAGCGGCGTCTGGGCGCAACTCCTGCGGCAGCGTTTCGACAAGGCCGCCGCCCGCTTCGGCCTCAACCAGCGCCGCGTCGAACTTGACCTGACGCAGTTCCGAAAGCCCGTTCGGTCTGCGCGGGACGGCCAGCGCGACCTGTTCGCATGAAGGTGGACAGGGGTTCGGCCCGCACCTCCTTCAGTCCTCGATGTCCGGCTCGAAGAACATCCAGCGCACTTCCGGAAAAGCGCTGCGGAAGCTGCGCTCGACGTCGTTGATCGCGATGATGAGCGCGAGCTCGGTCCCCTGCGGCTGCATCCGCGCCTTGACGGCGACCATCACCTCGCGGCCGAGTTGCTGGGTCAGGACGTTGTAGACCTGCCCGACCGTCGGCTGCGCCTCCAGATGGGCGCGCATCGCCGCGAGCGATTTCGGATCGACGCTCTGTCCTACCAGCAGCGACTTGATCTGTACGCCGACCGTCAAGGCCACGGTGACCAGCAGCGCGCCGATCGCGATCGAGCCGATCGCGTCCCAGACCGGGTTGCCCGTCAGCACCGACAGCGCGATGAAGCCGAGCGCCATCGCGAGGCCGCCGAGCGCGGCGACGTCTTCGGCGAAGATCACCAGCAGCTCGCTCTGGCGCGACGTCCGGAACCATCGCCAAAGCGACAACCCGGCGCGCTCCTTGGTGATTTCGCGCAGGGCGCCCCACAGCGATACCGATTCCGCCACCACGCCGAAGGCGAGGATGGCGATCGCCACCCACGGGAACTTCACCGGCTCGCCGGTCGCGATTCTGTGCACGCCTTCGTAGATCGAGAAGATGCCGCCCATGCTGAACAGCATCAACGCGACGATGAAGCTCCAGAAGTAGATCGCCCGGCCATGGCCGAGTGGATGATTCGGCGACGAGGCGCGGCGCGACTCTTTGAGGCCCCAGATCAGGAGGGCCTGATTCCCGCAGTCGGCGAAGGAATGGATCGCCTCGGCCAGCATCGACGACGAGCCGGTGAAGACCGCCCCGACCGTCTTGCTGATCGCGATCGCGAGGTTCGCGCCCAGCGCGTAGAAGATGGATTTGAGTGAGTCGGCTTGGGCGGACATGAGGGTGCGGTCGGGAAGGGGGCGAATCGAGAGGGGTGGATCCGAAGTGGGTGGACCTGAGCGCGACGTGCGACGGCGGTGAAAGGGGGCGGCGACCGCGTCACCGCGCTCACGGCTTCACTGCTGCACTCTGCAGGGGGCGAAGGCATCGAGCGACTGTCGGTACTCGGAGGCCTGGATGCCGAGCAGGCCGACGATCGAATGGAACAGGTTGTCGTGGCTGAGCGGCCGACCGCGACGCCCGCGCAGGCAGGTGACGGAAATCGTCGGGTCGCGCAGGGCCTGCGCTCCCAGCCAGACGATCATCGGCACGTGGGTCTGCTCCTTCGGTGCGAGCGTGTACGGCAGGCCGTGCAGATAGATGCCGTTGCCGCCGAGCGACTCCCCGTGGTCCGAGAGGTAGGTCAGCGACACGTCGTAGCGGTCCTGGTGTTGCATCAGCCACTGCACGGCGCCGGCGAGGACGTGATCGGTGTAGGCGATCGAATTATCGTAGGCGTTGACGAGCGCCTGGCGATCGCACTGTTGCAGAACGCTCGTCGTGCACTCGGGCAAGAAGGGCTTCCGGGTCGGAGGGCTGCGTTTGAAGTAGGCCGGCCCGTGGCTGCCCATCTGGTGCAGGACGATCAGCACGCCCTTGTCGCGCCGGGTCGCCGGCAACTCGGCGAGCCGCGCGTCGAGCCCCAGCAGCAGGGCTTCGTCCAGGCACTCGCCCTGACCGCAGAGCTCGGCAGGCAGGGCTCCCTGACCGGGGGCCGGGTCGATCGCAAACGCGTTCGGGATGCGGCTGCAGAGCTTCTTGCAACCGGCCTGGTTGTCCACCCAGAGCACCGCGTACCCCGCGCGTTGAACCAGATCGAGCAGGTTCTCGTCGTCGGCAGGATGCGCCTCGAACGCCGCCTTGCCGAGCGGCGAGAACATGCAGGGCAGGGAGGCGGCGGTGCTCGTGCCGCAGGAGGTGACGGCCGAGAAGCTCACAACGTCCTGTCGGGCGAGCTCCGCGTTGGTCGGGCGGGCATAGCCGTTGAGCGAAAAGTGATCGGCGCGCGCCGTCTCGCCGACCACCAGCAGCACCAGCGGCGGTCGCGTGCCGGGCGCGCGAGCGAGCGCCCTGGCGTCCAGGCCGATCGCGCGCGGCACCGCGGCGGCGGGCTGGTAGCGCCCGGCCAGGCCGAGGTCGACGAGCGCGTAGAGCGAGTTCGCCGGATTGATCAGGTAGCGCACCGAACGGTGGTTGCGCATCGTCGAGGAAAAATCCGCGAAGAAGAGCGACATCAGCGCGCCGGTCAGCAAAATCGCCGTGACGAATCCAGCCGCGTTGATCGCGCCCTGGCGCGCCGGGCCGAGCGCCTTGAGGCGAAGCCGGGTGACGAACGCGATCGGCAGGACCGCGAGCACCAGCAGGTCGACGACGAGCCGCGGATTGACCATGTCGCCGACCTCGCGCAGGTTGGTCTCGAGCGTGCTCGTCATCATCGTGGTGTCGATGACGCCGCCGTAGCTGCCCATGAAGTGCGCGCCGATCGCCGCGGCGATGATGAGAAAGTTGGCGGCCGGCTTGATCGTGGCACGCCAGGCCACGAGGCAGAGCAGCGCCGTGGTCAGCGACGCGATCATCACCCCGAAGGCGACGACGAACCCGGTTCCCCGCATCGATGCCGTCTCGGGAAGCCGGGCGAGGGCGTGCCAGAGCGGCCAGTTCGGCAACACCGCGAGCCAGACGCCGGTGATGACGGCGAGCGTCAGCGGGTTCCACTCACGCGGGCTGCGCAACGAGCGGGCGGGCCGGGCACGCAGGATCGTCATTCGGCGATTGTCGACCTTGCGGCCATGTCAGCGCGGTCTTCGCCGAGCCGGCCCCGCGCTGATACGAGACGGGTCGGCCCAGCCAGAGGTCGGCTTACTTGAAGAGGTCCCGTACCCGGTCCGACCAGGTCTTCGTCGTCGGCGAGTGCCGGTCCCCGGCCTTGCGGAAGGCGTCGTCGAGTTCTTTCAGCAGCTTGCGCTGGTGCTCGGTCAGCTTGATCGGCGTCTCGATGCTGATGTGGCAGTAGAGGTCGCCGGGATAGCTCGAGCGCACGCCCTTGACGCCCTTGCCCCGCAGCCGGAAGGTCTTGCCGTGCTGGGTGCCCTCGGGCAGATCGATCTCGGCCTTGCCGCCGAGCGTCGGGACTTCGACCGTGCCGCCCAGCGCCGCCGTCGTCAGCCCGACCGGCACGGTGCAGTGGAGGTCGTCGCCGTCGCGCTCGAAGATGTCGTGCTGCTTGATCCGGATCTCGATGTAGAGATCGCCGGCCGGGCCGCCGTTGGTGCCCGGCTCGCCGTTGCCGCTAGAGCGGATGCGCATGCCTTCGTTGATGCCGGCCGGGATCTTCACCTCCAGCGTCTTGTTCTTCTTGATCTTTCCCTGGCCGCTGCAGGTGGTGCACGGTTCGGGAATGATCTTGCCGGTGCCATGGCAATGCGGGCAGGTCTGCTGGATGCTGAAGAAGCCCTGGCGCATGTGCACCGTGCCCTGGCCGTTGCAGGTGGTGCAGACTTTCGGGCTCGTGCCCGGCTTGGCGCCGCTGCCCTTGCAGGTCTCGCAGGTCTCGTACGACGGGATGCGGATCTGCGTTTCCTTGCCGGCCGCGGCCTCCTCGAGCGTGATCTCCATCGCGTAGCTGAGATCGCTGCCGCGAAAGACCTGCTGCCCGCCCGGACCGCGCCGCTGCCCGCCGCCGGCTCCGCCGAAGATGTCCCCGAAGATGTCGCCGAACGCTTCGGCGAAACCGCCGAATCCTTCCGCGCCCGGCCCGCCGCGGCCGGTGTTCGGGTCGACGCCGGCGTGCCCGTACTGGTCGTATGCCGCGCGCTTGGGGGCGTCGGTGAGCATCTCGTAGGCTTCCTTGGCCTCCTTGAACTTCTCCTCCGATTTCTTCGCGTCCTCACCCTGGTTGCGGTCAGGGTGGAACTTCATCGCCAGCTTGCGGTAGGCCTTCTTGATGTCGTCTTCGCTGGCGTTCTTCGCGACGCCCAGCACTTCGTAGTAGTCACGCTTGGCCATGAAAGGTCCCGACTCTCATCAAACAATGAAGCCGCGCAAGGAGCAGGCCAGGGCCCGACCCGAACGCGGCGTGGACGGAGGGCGCCACCCCCGAGGCGGCGCCCGTCATGTCACTTCTTCACTTCTTTGAA
>CAZZWY010000277.1:0-6197 GCA_964657785.1 uncultured Acetobacteraceae bacterium | reverse complement strand
GGGCTCGAGGCCGCGCGGCGCGCGCCGAACGCTGCGTCGCCGGCGACCGGCGGCATGGCGTCGATCGAGGTCAGCGACACCGGCTGCGGGATGGACGCCGCGACGCAGGCGCGCATGTTCGAGCCCTACTTCACCACCAAGGAAAACGGCCGCGGCACCGGGCTCGGCCTCTCGGTGGTGTGGGGCATCGTCACCGCGCACGGCGGCTCGGTCCGGGTCGACAGCACGGTCGGACGAGGCAGCCGGATCGAACTCTCGCTGCCCGTGCTGCCCGACGAGCCGGCCGACCCGCCGACGCGACCGGAGGCGGTTCAGGCACCGGCGGCAACCTTCGGCAAGGGCGAACACGTGCTGGTCGTCGACGACGACGAGATGGTCGTCGTGGTGCTGGAAGGGATGTTGAAGCGCTGGGGCTTCCGGGTCACGACGCTGCAGGACCCGCTGCAGGCGGTCACGCTGGTGCAGGCCTTGCCCGACGAGTTCGACGTCGTGGTCACCGACCTCAACATGCCGAACGTCTCCGGCCTGCAACTGGCGCGCGAGGTGCTGGCGATCCGGCACGACCTGCCGGTGCTGCTGGGGTCCGGCAACGTCAGCGAGTCGCTCGTCGCCGAGGCGCAGGAAGCGGGCATCGCCGCTGTGTTTCCGAAGGAATTCGCGGTCGAGCAGCTCGGAGGGTTGCTCAGGGCCACGCTTTCCCGGCCGCTGGTCGAACCGACACCCGACCACCCGACGGTGGTCTCGCCACACCGAGAGTTCTCCATGCAGAATTTCCTGACGAACAACCGCGACGAACTCGTCACGCGGTGCAAATCGAAGGTCGCGCTGCGCGCCCGCCGCGGAGCGACGGACGTCCAGCTCCCCAACGGCGTGCCCTTGCTGCTCGAGCAGCTCATCCAGACGCTGTCGGCCGAAGACGCCGGCGAACCCAAGACCAGCCTGCTGATCTCGGGGCCGGCCGGCGGGGACCGGGATTTGCACTCGGACATCGGCGTCGGCGCCACCGCCCACGGCCGGCAGCTCCTGGACCTCGGCTACACGGTCGACCAGGTCGTCCACGACTACGGCGACCTGTGCCAGGCCATCACCGACCTGGCGGTCGAACGCGACGCGCCGTTCTCGGTCGATGCCTACCGCACCCTCAACCGCTGCCTCGACAACGCGATCGCCAACGCCGTGACGGAGTTCGCCGCGCAGCGCGACGTCGTCATCGGTGCCGCCCATGCCGCCGAGGAAAACCAGCGTCTCGGCTTTCTCGCCCACGAACTCCGCAACTACCTGAACGTGGCCGTGCTCGCCTTCGACGCGCTCGAAGGCGGAGGGTTGCCGATCGCCGGGTCCACCGGCGCGGTGCTCAAGCGCAACTTGTACCGGTTGGCGGAGGTGATCGGGCAGACGCTGCTGGAAGTGCGTTGCGCCGCGATGCCGGCGAACCCGCTGCAGGTGTTCGCGCTGGCGCCCTTCATCGCCGACGCGGCCTCGCTCGCGAGCTTGTACGCCCAGGAGACGGGGTGCACGCTGTCGGTGCCGGCGGTCGATCCACAGCTCGCGCTGCGCGGCAATCGGGAACGGCTGCTGGCGGCGCTCGGCAACCTGCTGCAGAACGCCTTCAAGTTCACCCGGCCGAACAGCGAGGTGACGCTGCAGGTGCACGCGAGGGAAGGTCGCGTCTCGATCGACGTCGGCGACCACTGCGGCGGCCTGCCGCCCGGCACGGCCGAGAAGCTCTTCAAGCCGTTCAGCCAGGCCAGCGAAGATGCACGAGGCCTCGGGCTGGGCCTCTCGATCGCTGCGCAGGGCGTCACCGCCGCCGGCGGCTTTCTCAGCGTTCAGGATCTGCCGGGGGTGGGCTGCGTCTTCAGGATCGACTTGCCCGCCGAGTCAACCGGCGACAGCGATTGAGCCGGCGCCGAGGCCGAAGATGGAGGCGTCCGGGGTGTTCGCGCGGCGAAGGCAGGGGGCGATGCGGTATCGCGCTTGCCTGGGCGGGCACCTCGCCTACCGATCCTCTCCCGGCCCGGTGACCCCGGAACGAACCCGCTGCTCCTCGAGATCGAGTTCTTCGACCAGCGCCCGGTGAGCCTCGACGTCGACCCGATCGGAATGCTCCGCGAGCTTGCGCCGGGACGCCTCGATGGCGACGAGGCGAAGCTCCTGGCGGGCCGCGCGCTGCTCGGCCGTCTCCTGCGGATCCCGGCCTTCGGTGCTGGCGCGCTCGAGGCGCGTCGCGTACTCGTCGACCAGCTCGCCGGCGGCGGCGGTGTGCTCGGTCGGCGAGTCGGTCTCCAGATGCGCCTTGACGGCGTCGAGCGCCGCGCCGGCGATGTCGCTGCGCGCTTCGCTCAGCTCGGGCACCAGCGTCGTCGCCTCGGGCTCGATCACGTCCAGCTTGCGGATCAGCCAGCCGAGCGTCGTGCCCTGCAGGATCAGCGTGGCGAAGATCGCGCAGAGCGCCAGGAAGACGATGATGTCGCGGCCCGGGAACTTGGCCGGCAGCGCCAGCGCCGCCGCCAGGCTCACCACGCCGCGCATGCCCGCCCACGACAGGAGGGTCAGCTGGCTCCAGGGCGGCATCGGATCGGCGTCGCGCAGGCGTCGTGACGCGATCCGCGGCAGCCACGCGCTGACGAAGATCCAGAGGAACCGGCTCGCGATCAGCGTCAGCGACACGGCGACGGCGAGGAAGGCCAGGTCGGCGAGGCTCGAGCTCGCCAGGCGTTGAATCGTCCCGCGCAGCTGCAGGCCGATCAGCATGAAGACCAGGCTGCCGAGCGTGAACTCGACGAAGTTCCACACCGCGTTGAGCTCGAGCCGGGTTCGCGCCGTGAACTCGGCGTGCTGCTTGCGGCCGAGCACCCATCCGCAGGCGACCGCCCCCAGCACCCCGGAGGCGTGAACCGCTTCGGCCGCGAGGTAGGCCGCGAAGCCGGCGAGGATGCTCACGGCGATGTCGAGCATGGTGTCGTCGATCTTCGCGAACACCCACATCGCGACGTGCCCCATCAGCCAGCCGATGAGCCCGCCGCCGATCGCCATGCCGAAGAAGCGCAGGATCCCCTCGGCGTAGCTGACCGTGCCGGCGGCGACGGCCGCCACCGCGAACCGGTAGAGCACGAGCGACGACGCGTCGTTGATGAGGCTCTCGCCTTCCAGCACGACGACGATGCGCTTGGGCAGGCGGAACTGCTTGAGCACGGCGCTCGCCGCGACCGCATCCGGGGGCGCCACGATCGCGCCGAGGGCGATCGCCGCCCACCACGGAAGCGCCGGGACGATCAGGTGCGCCACCACCGCCACCGCCGCCGTGCTGAAGAACACCGCCCCGACGGCGAGTTGCAGGATCGGCCGCAGGTTGGAACGAAACGCCGGCCAATCGGTCCGGTAGGCGCTGATCTGCAGCAGCGGCGGGAGGAAGAGCGCCAATGCCAGGTCGGGGTCGAGCTTCACCGCCGGCAGCCCCGGGATCAGCGCCAGGCCCATCCCCCCGAGCACCAGCAGCACCGCGACCGGCAGGTCCAGCCGCCGGGCGAGCAGGTGCAACGCGACGCAGAACGCGACGAGGGCGAGGAGGATTTCGAAGGTGGCCACGGTTCGGGGGATGCGCGGGACCAGCGCCCCGCGCGAGCCGCTCACGCGACCGACGGGGTACAGGATAAATCGGAACAGCAGCAGCGAGGACGAGCAGCAAGCGCAATGCCCGCCCCCCGGCGCTCGCCAGCGCAGGCGCGCGGACCACGGCGACCCTGCCGACCGCCATGCCGCGAAAGGCTTTCAGCCGCTGGAAGAGGGTCGGGGCGAGGCATTGGCATTGCCCCTCCTCCGCGTGCGGGAGCGGGCCGGGGTGAGGGTCTTGCCGGCACCACGGCCGTCTCTCAGCCCTCACCCCCGAACGCATACTTCACCCCGAGCAGCACCGACCGCGGCGCGCCGGGCGAGAAGAAGGTCGAATTCTGCAGCGGCCGGTCGCCGTTGGCGTCGGCGGGGAACGGCCGGGCGACGACACGGCCGTTGGCGTCGAAGGCGGTGGCACCGAGTTGCGCCGCGGTCGCGTACTTCCGGTCCAGCAGGTTGCCCACGTGGACGAAGAACGACCAGGCGGGCGTCGGCTTGTAGTCGATGCCGAGGTTGAGGACGGCGTAGCCGGCACTCCGCCCCGGGCCGAGGTAGTAGGTGCCGTCGGGCTGGTGCTGGTTGTTCTCGTTGCCGCGGGCGTAGGCCCCGCCGATGGCGGTCACGTCGGCCGAGACCGACCAGGCCGAAGCGACCCGCCAGTCCCCGAAGAGCTTCAGGATCTGGCGCGGGATCAGCGGGATGCGGTTGCCGGGCTGGATCGCGATCACGCCTTCGACGCCGGGGAAGCCCGCCGCGGCGGCGTCGTTGCTGCTGTTGGCGGAGCCGTCCACCAGCTCGCTGCTGCGGTAGGTCGCGTCGAGGAAGGTGTAGTTGAAGCCGACGTCGAACGCGGCGGCCACGCTCGCCTGCGCGCCGGCTTCGATCCCCTGGCGGCGCGTCTTGCCGAAGTTCTTGAAATAGCCGAAGCCGGCCTGGTTGTCGGCGACGAACAGGATGTCGTTGCGGTTGTCGGCGCGGAAGAGGCCGAGGTTCCAGGCGTAACGACCCGCCTCGCCGCCGCGCACGCCGGCCTCGATCGTCTGCGTCACGACCTGCTTCAGCGGCGGGTCGCCGGCGAAGGAGTTCGGCAGCTTGCACGGGTTGGCCGGGTCGGCGCAGCCGATCTCGATCGCCGAGGGCGCGCGGCTTCCCTGGGCGTAGCCGACGTAGGCGTTGAGCCGGCTGGTGGGCGCCCAAGTCAGGCCGACGGCGGGGTTGAAGCGGCCGTAGACCGAGTCGCCGTCGAGCGAGCCGGCGCCGCCGTCGGTGATGAGGCCGTCGCGGCTCTTCACCGTCGTGCGGTTGTAGCGGCCGGAAAGCGTCAGGTGGGTCTGTGGGTTCAGCGCCAGCGTGTCGGTCGCGAAGAGGCTCCAGGTGCGGGTGCGCGCCGCGAGGTCGACCCGCGTATCGTAGGGCACGCCGTCGATGTCGCCGCCGGTCACGCCGCCGTCGCCGAACGCGCCGACACCGGTGACGCTGTGGTCCGGATTGATGTAACCGAGCTCCGAGCCCTGGTTGAAGGCGACGCGGCTGATGTCGATCGCCGCGCCGAGGCTCGCCTGGTGGCGCAGCCCGGCGAGCACGCCCTCCGCGTTGAGCTGGCCGGAAACGCCGTAGTTGGTCTGCCGCGTCAACGTGGTGTTGATCACGCCGGTGCACTTCTCGGCCGGCTCGTCGACCCGCAACGCGTTGGCGATGCAGCGGAACTTCGGGAACGGCGTGTTGGCCGCCGTCGCCCCGCTGGTCGGAAAGCCGCTGTAGCCGGCGGCGGTCAACGCGGCCTGTTCCGCGGCGCTCGGCTGGTAGACCGACTGATCGAGCGAATCGTCGTTGACGTCGCCGTTCAGCGTCGGGGTGTGGATGCGGCGGTAGTAGACGTTGCCCGAGACGCCGAGCGCGCCGTCGAGGCGGTGCGAGCCCTCCAGGTTCAGCATCAGCGCGCGGTTGCGGGTGGTGTCGGGCGAGGTGTAGATGCTCGAAGCGTCGGCGGCGAGCAGGCGCTCTTCCTGCAGGCCGTTGCCCGTCATGTCGTTGTCGGCCACCGCGGCCGAGAGCGCGACGCGCGAGTCCGCCGACTTGAAGCCGAGCTTGCCGAAGAGCTGCTTCACGTCGGTCGGCGACGCCTGGCGCCAGCCGCCGTCGTGGAAGCGGTTGCCGGTGACGTACCAGTCGAGCCCGTTCGGCCGGCTGCCACCGGTCTCGAACTCGAGCGCCGCGCGCGAATGCGAGCCGGCCGTCAGTTGCACCGACGAGCCCGGATCGCTCAGGCCGTCCTTCGTCGTGACCGAGAGCGCGCCGCCGAGCGTGTTCAGGCCGAACAGCGGATTGGAGCCCGGCATCAGCGCGATGCGCGCGATCGCGGCGCGCGGGATGAGGTCCCAGCTGACGACGTCGCCGAACGGCTGGTTCATGCGCACGCCGTCGACATACACCGAGAGGCCCTGCGGCGTACCCAGCAGCGGCGACGCGGTGAAGCCGCGGAAATTGACGTCGGGCTGGAACGGGTTGTTCTGCACCTCGTTGATGTGGACGCTGCCGAACTGGCGGTTCAGGAAATCGGTCAGATCGATGGCGTGGCTGCGGTC
>CAZZWY010000276.1:0-6208 GCA_964657785.1 uncultured Acetobacteraceae bacterium | reverse complement strand
CGTGTCGGCGTCGCTGTAGACCGCGACGGTCTTCAGGCCCAGCTCTTTCGCGGCGCGGATGATGCGGACGGCGATCTCGCCGCGGTTGGCGATCAGCAACTTGTCGAAGGCGGCTTTCATGACGTCTCAGGCCGACTCGATGATCGCGAGCGCCTGGCCCGGCTCGACCGGGTCGCTGTTCTCGACCAGGAACTGCTTCAGCGTCCCGGCGACCTCGGCCGTGACTTCGCTGAACTGCTTCATCACCTCGATCAGGCCCAGCACATCGCCGACCGCGACCGCGTCGCCCTCGGACTTGTAGGGCGGCGCGTCGGGCGCGGAGCGACGATAGAAGGTGCCCGGCAACGGGCTCTGGACTTCATGGGCAAGGGGCATGGCGAATCCTCGGCAGGTGGGGTGTTCAGGAAAGTGCCAGCTCGGCAACGCCGACGACACGGATGTCGTTCGCCGCCAAGGCCGCCCGGGTGGCCTGCACCAGCCGCAGCGCACCGGGCGTGTCGCTGTGGATGCAGACCGAATCGAACTCGATCGCCAGGTCCTGGCCGTCGACCGTTCGCACGCGCCCCTCGGTGCAGGCGCGGACGACCTTGGCGGCGACGTCGGCGGGGTCCAGCGCGCCGACGCGACGGGTGAAGACGATCGAGCCGCTCAGGTCGTAATCGCGATCGGCGTAGAACTCGCGAACGACGGGGTGGCCCATCTCACGCGCAACGCGGTACGTCACGGACGCTTCCATGCAGAACAGGTGCAGCGTCGGCTCGAGCGTTTGCAGCGCGGTGACGAGCGCGCGGGACAAGGTTTCGTCGCGCGCCGCATGCATGTAGAGCGCCCCGTGCGGCTTGATGTGCTGGAGCGTCGTGCCGGCCAGGCGCGCGAATTCGCGCAGCGCGCCGAGCTGGTAGACCACGTCGTTGACGAGCTCGTCGGCCGACGCGTTGAGGTGACGACGACCGAAGCCGACAAGATCGCGAAAGCCCGGATGCGCGCCGACGCCCACGCCGTGCGCGCGGGCCAGCCCGACCATCTGGCGCATGATGGTCGGGTCGCTCGCGTGAAAACCGGTGGCCACGTTCGCCGAACTGATGAGCGGCATGAGCTGCTCGTCGACACCATCGCCGATGGTCCAGGGCCCGAAGCCTTCGCCGATGTCGGAATTCAGATCGATCTGCTTTTTCACGTCGCAACACCCCTGTTGTGGTCTGCGGACCGGATTCGACCGGTGCGATGGAGCACGAGGTTAGCCACTGCCGGAGCGAAAGCAAAGTCATCTTTTCAGCCTTCGTGGTATCTGAAATTCCGATGACTCCATCGCTCCGGATTGGCGTTCTCCATCGCGCGTGAAATTGGTGCGATATCTGATTTGCACGCTAAGATGGTTCGCTGCGGCACCCATTCGCATCGTCATTTCACGAGCAAGGCCTCTGCATGTCCGTCACGATCCGGCAGCTCAAGTACTTCTCGGCAGTGGCGGAAGTCGGTCGCATCTCGCATGCCGCGCTTGCCCTGAACATCTCGCAATCGGCCGTCACCACGGCCGTGCGGGAGCTGGAAGCGCTTCTGGGGCGGCAGCTGTTCGAGCGTCTTCCGCATGGGGTGGAGCTGACCAAGGCAGGACGGCGGTTCCTGAGCCACGCCTACGCCGTCCTCGCTGCGGTGGACGAGGCCGTGCGCATGCCCGCCGACAACGCGCAGGTGGAAGGGACGCTGACGATTGCCGCCAGCTACACCGTCCTGGGCTACTTCCTGCCGCATCACTTGCAGCGCTTCGAGCAACTGCACCCCCGGATCGACGTGAAGGTCCACGAGGTCGAGCGCGGCGCGATCGAAGAAGGGCTCATCACCCGGCGCTACGACATGGGCGTCCTGCTCACCTCGAACGTCGTGCTTCGCGAGGTGTCGCTCGAGACCTTCTTCGGGTCGCCGCGCCGCCTGTGGGTACCTTCCCGACACCCGCTGCTGGACAAGCCGGAGGTGACGCTCGCCGACCTCGTCGCCGAGCCCTACATCATGCTCACGGTGGACGAGGCGGCAGCCACCACGCTCAAGTACTGGTACCAGACGCCGTACCAACCGTCGGTGCGCCTGCGAACGAGCTCGGTCGAGGCCGTGCGAAGCACCGTCGCGAACGGCCTCGGCATCACCATCCTCTCCGACATGGTCTACCGGCCCTGGTCGCTCGAAGGCAAGCGTATCGAGACGATCAATCTTCGCGACGCGGTGCCCACGATGAACATCGGTCTGGGATGGAAGCGAGGGGTCGAGTTCTCGCCGGCGATGACGGCGTTTCGCGAGTATTTCCGGCAGCTGTTTCTCGAGCCGGCGCCAGGGCGGCCGGGCCGGAGCCGGTCGTAGTGCAGTGTTCGATGCCGTGTGGCGTCGAACACTTCACCGGTCAGTCAGCAGTCGAGCGCATTCCACGGCAGCAATCCGCGAACGCCCGGGCGGACCGCCCGAGTTCGACGTCGCGTTTCCAGGCCAGCCCGATGTCCATGCTGGGCATCGGATCGGCGAGGGTCACGGCCTCGAGGCGGGCATTCTCCAGGGTCCACGATCGATAGACCATGTCCGAGAGAATCGTGACACCGAACCCGACGGCGACCAGGTTGCGGATGGCTTCGATCGAGGTGGTGCGGAAGACGACGTTCGGGCGCAGCCCGGCGAGTTCCCAATAGCGCAGCGTGGTCTGGTCCGCGTCGTCGATGGTCAAGACGATGTAGGGCTCCGGCTCGACGTCCTTCAACGTGATGCGCTTGCCGCCCAGCAGCGGGTGATTGACGGGCAACCAGAGGCGGCGCTTGGAGCGCGTGAGGACGTCGGTGTCGATCTCGTCCAGGCGCTCCATCGGCGAGGTCAGGCACATGGCCAACTCGATCTCGCCATCGAGCAGGCTCTCCTCGATGCGGGAACGCGTGAGCTCGATCAGTTCGACCTGAATGTGCGGGTACTGGCGCCGGAAGCGGGCCAGCAGCGGCGGCAGGTAGTAGCCGACCACCGTCTGGGTGCAGGCGAGTCTCAGCACCCCGGCCATGTCGTGCCGGATGCGTTGGGGCGCCTGCATCGCCTCGGCAGCCGCCGCGAGAACGCCGCGCGCGTGCCGCAGGAAGACGATGCCCTCCGACGTCAGCGACACGCCCTTCGCATGCCGCTCGAAGAGCTTGACGCCGATCTCCGACTCCAGCGCCTTGATCGACTCGGTCACCACCGGTTGCGACGTGAAGAGCGTGACGGCCGCTTTGGAGATCTGCCCCGTCTCGGCGGTGGCGACGAAGATGCGGAAATGGCGCAGCGAGGCTCTCATCTCGGCATTCTCGGGCACGGCGTGCGAGCCGCCGGCGTGCCGGCCACCGGCCGGCGACCGTTCCGTTCAGCGCCGCTCGAAGGTCGCCAGGTCCGAGGCCAGCCGCTCGCGCGGCCGGCTGGCGGCCAGGCTGGGGCGATTCGTCTCCGCGTCCATCCAGCGGGACAGTTGCGGTGCATCGGGTCGCCAGTCATGGACATGTCGGAAGTCGATGTACTCGAGCGCGATCGCGACCGCGAGCCGGTCGATGCGGGCATCGGGCGAGCAGATCTCGGCGCCGAGCCTCTCGAACCGGGCCACGACCTCCCGCACGCGCCGATCGCATGTCCGGATCGAGTCCTGTCGCTGCTCGTCGGGCGGTCGCAGCGTCTCCATGACACGCGCCACGGCCGCGTCCATCAAGCCGAGCGCCAGCGACCACTGGGTCTGCACGTCCCAGCGTTCCTCCACCGGATTGAGCCCGCGGCCGGGCCGCAACGCGCAGAAGTAGCCGCAGATGACGCGGCTGTCGCAGAGCATCCTGCCGTCGTCGAACAGCAGGGTCGGGATCTGGCGCAGCGGGTTGATGGCATCGAGGAACTCGGCCTCGAACACGTTGATGATGCGGTTGTCGAGGTGGATGCCGAGTTCGAGCGCCGTCGCCAGGGTCATGCGCCCGAACGGCGTGTTCGGACCGTTGAGGAGGATCATCGGCCCTCCCCTCACAAGCTGTGAATGAATCCGGCGTGTCCGAGCGGACCGTCGAAAGGCGCCCAATCAAGGCGCAAAGCGCAGCAGTAGTCCCTTCTACTGCGAGCATTTGCAACGCCGAGTGGGCGCTTTTCGGCGGGACGAGCGGGCATGTTGGGTTCGTTCACAGCTTGTCAGCCGAGGAAGGGCGCGAGTTCCTCGTGCACCACGCGCGCCAGCTCGACCGCGCCGGGCGTATCCGAGTGGACGCAGATGCAATCGGCGCGCATGGGGATGTCCTTGCCGCTGGCCGCGAGCGCCCTGCCCTCCTGGAGGACGCGGATGCAGTTCCGTGCCGCACGCAAGGGATCGACCGCGCGGTGAACCCGGGTGAGGAGGAGCGCACCCTCGTCGTCGTACTCGAGGTCGGTGTAGTACTCGGCGAGGAACTTCAGACCGCGGGCGGTATAGACGCGCTCGTGCTGCGTGTTCGCCATGCCCATGACCGGCACGTCGAAGAGTTCGACGGCGTCCGCGACGGCATGCGCCACGTTCTCGTCGCGCGCGGCGGCCACATAGAGCGCGCCATGCGGCTTGATGTGGTTCAGCGGCATGTCGGCGGCCTCCAGGAAGGCCTTCAGCGCACCGACCTGGTAGGTGATGCAGGCCGCCAGTTCCTCGCGCTGCATCTTCATCTCGCGGCGGCCGAAGCCCTGCAGGTCGGGATACGACGGATGCGCGCCGACCTTCACGCCATGCATCTTCGCCAGCGCCACGGTGCGCTTCATCACCATCGGATCGGCCGCGTGAAAACCGCAGGCCACGTTGGCGACGTTGATGAACGGCATGATGGCTTCGTCATCCCCGCACTGGTAGAGACTGAAGCCTTCGCCCATGTCGCAGTTGATGACGACGCTCATGTGATCTCCGATTCGTCGAGCTACGGCCGACTGACCGACGCAGTCTATGGCGCGCTTCGACGCCGGTCGAATCGCATTTGGTCTGCGGGCGATATCGGCGTTGCGGATATCGCGTCGTCCGGTGACCGGGACGCCTGTCGATTCAGCGGATCGGCAGGCCGTGAAGCCGGCTGCACCGCTACCGCGTTGCCACCGACGCCTGCCGAACGCTTCCGGGCGGTGCCTTCTGCGGCCACCCGGTTCGCTCGTGGTACGCCTGCGCGGCGCAAAGGAGCTGCAGGTCGGCGCCCAGCCGGCCCACCCACTGCATTCCCATCGCACGGCCTCTGGCGTCGAACCCGACCGGCACCGACATCGTCGGCAGGCCCGCCAACGTCATCGGCGTCACGATCTCCATCCAGCGGTGGTAGGTGTCCATCGGCACCCCGGCGATCTCGGTCGGCCAGTGGACACTCGCGTCGAACGGGAACACCTGCGCCGTCGGCAAGGCGAGCACGTCCCAGGTGTCGAAGAGGCCGATGAACGCCTGGTAGAGCGCGGATCGATCGACCGCCGCGGAGCGGATCTGCGCCGCCGTCAGGCGCAAATAGGCTTCGATCTCCCATTGCGCCTCGGGCTTGAGTTGCGCGCGACGCGCCGGCGCCGCGTAATCGGCGGCGAGCTTTCCGCCGACGATGAACTGCCGCAGCACCGTCCAGGCATTCCAGTTCCGCGCTCGGGGGAAGGGCAGACGCGCCTCGCCGACGATGAAGTCCGGCTCGTTCAGACCGCCGAGCGCCTGCAGGCAGAGGGTCTCGATGCCGTCCTCGATCGGCAGCTCGTCCCAGAGCGAGCCGAGCCAGCCGATGCGAACGCCTTGCACCCGGCCGTCGAGCACGCACGAATCAGCGTCCGGCAACGAGTCGTGTCGCGACAGCGGCGCTCGCGGATCGAAGCCCGACTGCACCGCGAGCAGGCAGGCCACGTCCTGCGGGCTGCGGCCCATCGGACCTTCGGTTCCCAGTTGCTGAAAGAACACGTCATCGGCCGGCACGGAGGGCACCCGCCCGAACGACGGCCGCAGCCCGTAGATGTTGTTGTAGGCGGCGGGGTTGCGGAGCGACCCGCCCATGTCGCTGCCATCTGCGACCGGCAGCATGCGCAGTGCGAGTGCCACGGCCGCGCCGCCGCTGCTTCCGCCGGCGGCGAGCGTCGGATCGTAGGCGTTGAGCGTGGTGCCGAAGACGGGGTTGTAGGTCTGCGACCCGAGGCCGAACTCGGGTGTGTTGCTCTTGCCGATGACGATGGCGCCGGCGCGGCGCATGCGTTGCACGAAGAGCGC
>CAZZWY010000275.1:0-6218 GCA_964657785.1 uncultured Acetobacteraceae bacterium | reverse complement strand
CCTCGGGCAGCTGGTAGAAGGTCGAGCGCTCGGCGACGCGGACGTGGGTCGACGCGGCGAGCTCGAGGCCGCCGCCGATGACGCTGCCGCGCAGCACGCTGACGACCGGCCGTTCGCCGAACTGCAGCCTTTCGAACACGTGGTGCCAGTGGCGCGAATGCCGCACGCCTTCGAGCGGTGTCCGGTCCTTGCGGCTCAGGCGCTCGGCCAGATCGAGACCGGCGCAGAAGTGGTCGCCGGCGCCCTGGATCACGATGACGCGGACCTCGTCGGACAGCCGTGAGACAGCGTCGTCGAGCGCGTCGATCAGCATGTCGTTGAGCGCGTTGCGCTTTTCCGGACGCTGCAGCGTCAGCAGGCAGACCGCGTCCATCTGTTCGACCAGCAGCAGGGGCGTATCAGGGGTCATCAGGGATCCGGCAACGGTAGGTTCGACCGGGCAAATCATAGGCAGGCGCCCTGGCGACCGACAGACCCAATCGCGCAACCCGTCGTTCCGAAAACGAAACCGCTCCCGGGTTTCGTATGCGGGTTTTCGCGGTGGCGGCGTACGGCGGGGTGTGCGAATCAGCCGCGCCTGGCCGCGTCGGCGCCGTTCATCCGTGCCGATAAGAAGTCGAGGAACGCCCGGGTCTTGCGGGGAATGCCCTCGCGCGCGAGCACCACGGCGGTCGCCTCGACCGGCGGACATTTCCAGCGCGGCAGCACCGGAACGAGCCGGCCGGTCTCGACGAGCCGCGTGCACATCCGGTTCGGCAGCACCGCCAGGCCGACCCCGGCTTCGACGAGTTCGCGGGCGAGCCGCATGCTGTTGACGGTGACGCGGCGGGTGATCGCGATGCGCCGACGCGAGTTGGCGACTCGCAGCACCAGCGTGCCCTCGCGCTGCTGGACATCGGTCACGATGAACGGGTGGCTCGGCAGGTCCTCGAGCGTGAGCGGCTCGCCGCGATCGCGCACGTACGCCGGGCTCGCGAAGATGCCGCGCTCGAGCACCGCGAGGCGCTTGCAGACCATGCGCGAATCGTCGAGCCGGCCGAACGACACCGCGATGTCGTAGGGCTCCTCGATCAGGTTCACCGGCCCGACGTTGATCTCGACCTCGATCTGCAGATCGGGGTGCAGCAGCGCGAAGTCGGCGATCGCCGTGCCGAGCCAGCCGGTGCCGAAGTCGCTGGGGATGCTGATCCGCAGCGTGCCGCGCACCTCCTTGCGGCTGAATTCGACCATGCCGCCGAGGTCGGACACCTCGTGCAGGATGCGTTCGCAGCGGGCGAAGAGCTCCAGGCCGATCTCGGTCGCCACCAGTTTGCGAGTGTTGCGCTTGAGGAGCACCGCGCCGAGCTGCTGTTCGAGGTGCGTGAGCCGGCGGCTCACGGTCGACTTGGCGGTGCGAAGGTTCTCGCTCGCTTTCGTCAGGCTTCCAGCGCGCAAGACCTCGTGAAAAATCATCAGCTCGTCGATGCTCAGCAGCGGCTTCATGCTCGGGTTTTCCTTAATCAGTTGCGGGTATGGAACGAACTATTCGATTTTTGCGGCTTCTGGCCCCGCCGTGGGTGACCCGAGAATCCGCATGTCCTCAAACGGGGCGAACAGCGCACGAGCCTGGAACCAAGATGAACCGCAACCCCGGCTACTGGCCGCCCTACCTTCCGCGCCACCTGGTCAAGCCCGAGACCACGCTGGTCTCCAACCTCGAGGTCGCGGCGCTTCGCTACGGCGACCGTGCGGCGGTCGGCTTCATGGGCGCCGACGTGACCTACGCGCAGGTGCTGGACGAGGCCCGCCGCTTCGCCGGCTGGCTGCAGGCCGACGGCGGCGTGAAGCCCGGCGACCGCGTGCTGGTGACGATGCAGAACGCGCCGCACTGGCTGATGGCGTACTACGGCGTGCTGCTCGCCGAGGCGGTCATGGTGCCCGCCAACCCGATGTACAAGGCCGAAGAGCTCGCGGTGCTGCTCGAGGACAGCGGCGCGGCGGTGGTCGTCTGCGCCGCCGAGCTCGTCGATGCGGTCCGCACCGCCGCCGCCGGCACGGCCGTGCGGCGCGTCGTCGTCGCGCGATATGCCGACTACCTGCCGCCGCAGCCCGCCTTCGACCTGCCGGCCTGGGTCACGCAGCCCGCCGCGCAGCTGCCCGAGGGCTGCATCGCCTGGACGGCGGTGCTCGCCGCCGGCCACGCGCCGCGCCCCTCGCAGGCGCGGCCCGACGACCTGGCGCTCATCAACTACACCTCGGGATCGACCGGCCGGCCCAAGGGCTGCATGCACACCCACCGCACGCTGATGCACACGACGGTGGGCCTGTGCACCTGGCACGCCCACGCGCCCGGCACGCCGTTCCTCGGCGTGGTGCCGATGTACCAGGTCGGCGGGCTGATGGTGAGCCTCAACTGCGCGGTCCATGTCGGCGGCACCGTCGTGCCGGTGCCGCGCTGGGAGCGCCGGCTGGTGGTGGCGCTGATCAAGCACTACCGCGTCCGCTACGCCGGCATCGCGCCCACCGCGCTGATCGACCTGCTCGCCGACCCGGCGCTCGAGGTGGCCGACCTCGCCAGCCTCGGCCGCATCAGCTTCGGCGGCGCGAGCATGCCCGACAGCGTCTGGCAGACGATCCGCGAGCGCCTCGGGCTCGAATACGTCGAGACCTACGGCATGACCGAGACCGCCGCCACCTCGCTCATCAACCCGATCGGCCGGCTCAAGCGCGGCAGCCTCGGCGTGCCCTTCTTCGACACCGAGGTGCGCATCCTCGACACCGAGACCCAGCGCGTCGTCGAACGCGGCACTGCGGGCGAGATCGCGGTGCACGGCCCCCAGCTCTTCAAGGGCTACTGGGGCCAGCCCGAGGCGACCGCCGAGAGCTTCATCGAGATCGACGGCAAGACCTTCTTCCGCAGCGGCGACATCGGCCACGAGGACGAGGAAGGCTACTTCTTCATGACCGACCGCCTGAAGCGGATGATCAACGCCTCGGGCTTCAAGGTCTGGCCGGCCGAGGTCGAGGCCACGCTCTTCGGCCATCCGGCGATCCGCGAGGTCTGCGTGGTCGGCGTGCCCGACAGCTACCGCGGTGAAACGGTGAAGGCGGTGGTGGTGCTGAAGCAAGGCCACGCCCCGACCGCCGCCGACATCACCGATTGGGCGCGCAGCCGGCTCGCCGCCTTCAAGGTGCCGCGCCAGGTGGAATTCGTGGCCGGCCTGCCCAAGTCGCCGGTCGGCAAGGTGCTGTGGCGCGAACTGCAGGAGGCGCAGGTGCGCCAGGCGACGGAAGAGGTGAAAGCATGAACATGACCCCGCGTACCGCCGCCGTCGACGACGACAGCTTCGAGGAGATGCTCGAGTCGCTCGAGCGCTTCGTGCGCACCGAGCTGCTGCCGCGCGAGGCCGAGCTCGCCGATGCCGACAGCGTGCCGGCCGACATCGTCCGGCAGATGGCCGACCTCGGCATCTTCGGCCTCTCGATCGCTCCCGAGTACGGCGGCATCGGCCTCACGCCGCTGCAGGAAGCGCGGGTGCACATGGTGCTCTCGCTCACCGCGCAGGGCTTCCGCTATCCCTACGGCACCAACGTCGGCATCGGCTCGCGCGCGATCGCGCTCGAGGGCACGCCGGAGCAGAAGCAGCAGTGGCTGCCGCGGCTGGCTTCGGGCGAGGTCATCAGCGCCTTCTGCGCGACCGAGCCCGACGCCGGTTCCGACCTCGCCGGCCTCACCACCCGCGCCCGTGCCGACGGCGACCACTACGTCCTCTCCGGCACCAAGCGCTTCATCACCAACGCCGACATCGCCGGCCTCTACACCGTGCTCGCGCGCACCGGCGAGCCCGGCAGCGGCGCCAAGGGCGTCTCGGCCTTCCTGGTCGAGCGCGGCACGCCGGGCCTCTCGATCGGCAAGCCCGAGAAGAAGATGGGCCAGCACGGCGGCGCGATCTGCGACGTCCGCCTCGACGACGTCCGCGTCCCCGCGAGCCAGATCATCGGCGGGGTGCCCGGGCGGGGCTTCGCCGCGGCGATGCGCACGCTCGACGCCGGCCGCATCACCGTCGGTGCGAACTGCATCGGCCAGATGCGCCGGGCGATCGACGAGGCGAGCCGCTATGCCGTCGAGCGCCGGCAGTTCGGCCAGAAGATCGCCGACTTCCAGCTCGTGCAGGCGCTGCTCGCCGATGCGCAGACCGACTGGTACGCCGCCCGGCTCGCCGTGCTCGAGGCGGCGCGCGTGCTCGAGACCACCGGCCGCGCCAAGCGCGAGGCGGCGTGCGCCAAATACTTCGCCTCCGAGGCGCTGGGCCGCGTCGCCGACCGCTGCCTGCAGGTGCTCGGCGGTTCGGGCTACCTCGCCGACTATCCCCTCGAACGCATCTACCGCGACGCCCGCGTGGCGCGCATCTACGAGGGCACGAGCCAGGTCATGCAGGTGGTGATCGCGCGCGACCTGCTGGCCGAGTTCGCTTGAGCGACCCCGTGTCCGACCGCCTGCCGCCGATCCCGCCCGAGGCCTGGACGCCCGAGCAGCGTCGCGAAGCGCAGGCCGTGATCGACGGCCCGCGCGGCGCCTTGATCTCGCCCTTCGTGCCGCTGCTGCGCAGCCCCGAGCTGATGGGCCACGCCCAGCGCATGGGCGAGTACCTGCGCTACCGCAGCGCGCTCGGCCTGCGCCTGTCGGAACTCGCGATCCTGGTCACCGCCCGCGCCTGGTCGCAGCCGGTCGAGTGGGCGATCCACGCGCCGATCGCGCAGAAGGAAGGCATCGCCGCCGAGGCGATCGCCGCGATCGCGGCCGGTGAGCGGCCGGCAGGGCTGCGCGACGACGAAGCGCTGGTCCACGACTTCTGCGTCGAACTCCATGCCCGGCAGCAGATCGGCGACGCCACCTGGGCGGCGGCCGTCGCGCGCTTCGGCGAGGGCGGCGTGATGGACCTGGTCGGCATCACCGGCTACTACACGATGCTCTCGATGGTGATGAACGCCGCGCGCACGCCGGCCCCCGCCTCGACCGCTCCCCCATTGCCGCCGCTCGCCGGTGGCGCTGACCGCGACCCGTCCCGATGACCACCGATTCCCCCGATCCCATCCCCGCGACCGACCCGGGCGCCGACGCCGAAACCGCCGCCGCAGCGCGCGCCTGGGCCCAGGCGGCCCGTCGGGTCGCCGTGATCGGCGCGGGCACCATGGGCGAAGGCATCGCGCAGAGCTTCGCCGAAGCCGGCCTCGCCGTGCGCCTGATCGACATCGCGCCCGCCGCGCTCGACCGCTGCCGCGAGCAGATCGCGCAGAACATCGCCCAGGCCGAACGCTGCGGCCTCGAGAGCGAAGGCGCGGTGGCGGTGCTCGGGCGCATCGAGTTCGTGGCCAGCACCGAGCCCGCGCGCGACGTCGCCGGCGCCGAACTCGTCGTCGAGACCGTGCCCGAGGTCCTGGGCCTGAAGCGCGAGCTGCTGGCGGCGCTCGACGCGCTGCCCGAGGACGTGCTGATCGGCAGCAATTCGAGCAGCATGACGGTGGACGCGATGTGCAGCGGCATGCGCACCGCGCACCGCGTCGTCGGCCTGCACTACTTCAATCCGGCGCACATCATCCCGGCGGTCGAGCTGCACGGCGGCACCGACACGGGTGCCGCGAGCGTCGCCCGGGCGCGCGCCCTGCTGCTGCGTGCCGGCAAGGCGCCGTTCTGGGTGCGCAAGGCCATTCCCGGCTTCGTCATCAATCGACTGACCGGTGCGCTGATGCGCGAGATCTACCACTTGCTCGACGAAGGCGTGATCACGCCCGAGGAGCTCGACGTCGGCGTCAAGGCGAGCCTCGGTTTCCGCATGGCCTGGATGGGGCCGATGGAGTCGGCCGACCACACCGGCCTCGACGTCGGCGTGCGCGTCGTCAGTGCGCTGCTGCCGCAGCTGAGCACCCGCGTCACGCCCTCGAAGATCCTGCTCGAGAACGTCGCCGCCGGCCACCTCGGCGTGAAGACCGGCCGCGGCTGGCTCGACCACGGCGGCCGCAGCCGCGCCGAGCTGCTCGAAGACCGCAACCACCGGCTGCTGCGGCAGTTGAAGAGTTACCAGGAAACGAAAGCCAAGCCATGACCTCACTGACCTCCGGCATCGCCGGCTTGTTCGATCTCGCCGGGAAGTCGGCGCTGGTGACCGGCGCCACCGGCGCCTTCGGTTCCGCCGTCGCCCGGGCGCTCGCCGGCGCGGGCGCGCACGTCACGCTCGCGG
>CAZZWY010000274.1:2948-6220 GCA_964657785.1 uncultured Acetobacteraceae bacterium | reverse complement strand
CTCGTCGACGTCTGAGCTACGAGGTCGCCAGCGACGGTGCTGGTCGGACTATTACGAATGACCCAGTGATTGCGATGGGACGCAAGGCATGGCTGTTCGCAGGCAGCGAGCTCGCGGGGCAGCGCGCTGCCGTCGTGATGAGCCTGGTGCACTCGGCCAAAATGCACGGGCATGATCCGTGGGTCTACAAGGATGTGATCGAGCGGCTGCCGATGCACCCGAACACCCGAACCACCGGATCGACGAACTGTTGCCTCATCGCTGGGCGCCACCTCGCTGAGACCGCGGTCAGGCCGCATTCGGCGCGTCAATGTGGTGTGGCCAGCCGCTTACCCGCGACATGCCGGACTTCAAATGGATCAACACAGTCCTCGGCAACTTGAAGACGGCGTTCGCCGGAACCTTCCACGGCCTGAACTACGCAAAGTACGCTGCAGGCTACCTCGGCGCCTTTGCCTACCGGTTCAACCGTCGCTTCGATCTGCGCGGCCTCGTCGCGCGCTCCGTCGTCGACGTCGCGCGGTACACGCCAGAGTCACCCGGGTTACGGTCAAAAAGGGACTATGCTGAGATTGATTTCTAATCAGGTTCCGAGTTGCTTCATCACAGTGACGCGTTTCAGTGGTGGGTTTGGCAATCATCGCCTCAGCTCATGCGAGCGGAAGGACCGGTTTTGTACTCTTCCCTTAACGCTAGAATGCCTAGATATCGAAATCCGACGCTGGGGAAAAAGTTTCACCTGTCTCGATCAACACCAAAAATTACCGCTTTAGCCACCGATTTGACCCGAGGAGCCGCGGTAATGTGATTGCCTCCCTTGAGCGAATCCCGCGATTCGGTTCATCAAGAGCACCTGGGCCGGCAGACACACTGAGCGGAGGTCGTAACGTTCAACGATGGTCCTACGCGCTGCCGCGCGCAAATCCGTCGATCCAACAACATCTTCGAGTGCCTCAATAATTCGATGAGCGATCCCAGTCGAGTCGAAGAAGTCGACCAAGCGTCCGTTCTCGCAATCATGAATCACCTCCTCTACCGGCTGCGTCTTAGACCCGACCACGAAGCATCCCGCGGACATTGCCTCCAGCATCGACCAGGAAAGCACAAACGGATAGGTTAGGTACACATGGACCTTCGAGACCTGCAGCACCTTGAGGAACGAGGAATAAGGAACGAGCCCCAAGAAGTGAACTCGCGTCATGTCGAGCGAGGAACCCAGCTCTTCCAACATTTGCTTTCTTAGCGTCTCTCCTTTCGGAAGTCGGGGGCCATAGCTCACTCCATCGCCACCGACAATCAACACTTGAGCCGCGGGACGCCGGTCCAAGACAAGCGGCAGCGCGCGCATGAAACTGTCGAATCCACGATAAGTCTCCAAGTTTCGGGCAACGTAGGTCACAACTTCGTCGCCTGCCTTCAACTCGATCTTGGCGTTGGCAAGTTGCACGCGCGCTTGCGGGTCAGGGAACACTGTCTCGGTGTCGATGCCCTCATGGACCTCGTGGAGTATCGCTTGGTAGTGCTTCGGGTATTGCATTCGCTGCCACCGCGTGGGGCACTGCCCCCAGTCGACAGCGTCCAAGCCCAGCAGATTACCTACATTCTTGCTGCGCAATCTCGGAGCGTCATCGAACCCCAAAACTGTCGACGGATCAAACCCAACATCGCTGCCGTGAAGGCGGTAAAAGAACTCGAAGTAGCCCAGCAGCGGCACACCAGGAAACACGTCCTTCAGGAACCAGATCTCTCCCCAGCCGTTGTGGCCCGCCATCACATTAGGTCGAAACCCCGAGTCCCGCAGCGCGATTGCCACGCGCGCGACTTCCTGGCCGTTTAGGATTCCCGCCTCAGTGTCGACCAAGTAGTGGTGTAGACCAGTGGTCACCTTTCTTTTGGGTGCATAGACAAGTGTCCTCACGCCCGGCAAGGCAAGATCCTTGCGTTGGGTGATGGCTACGACCTCATTTGAGGGGTCTGCGGCGAGATGTCGCGCCAAGTGAAGGTATTGACCCGGGAAGTTCTGGTGAACAAAAAGTATCTTCATCAGCTCCGTCGTGGTGAGGCTATTGGAGCGAAAGCAGGCTCAGGCGACCCAGGCTCGCTGCGAGCTGCAATCGCGCGGTTCGCCAGTCCAAGAGCGACTGAACGCGGCGCTGCCGGGCATTTGCGAGCGCGCTTTGGGCGTTCAGCAGTTCGATAATGCTGCCGACCCCTTTTTCGTATCGCTGTTGCGCGGCGACGTAGGATTTCCTGGCGCTGTTAAGCAGCACCTCGGTGTTGCGAAGGCTTTCGTTATCGGTTTCCAGCGCGATGTAGGTGGTCCAGACATTGAGCGTGACCTGCTGCTCAATGTCGTGCAGGCTCGCTTGCTGGCCCTCGACCGCCGCCGATGCAGACCGGGTTGCGTAGCTCCTCGCATAGCCTTCGAAGATCGGTACGTTCAACTGCACGCCTACAAACCGGTCACGGCTGCTCGCGGGCAAAGCCGGGAGCCCCACGGCCGGCACGACCGGCTGGGTGCTGCTGCTGATCCTCCCGTTGAGACTCAGGCTTGGCAACCCCTGTGCGCGTACGTCGTCGACCTTGGCCATGGCGGCTTGCAATTGCGCGCGGGCTTCGAGCGTCTTCGGGTGAAACTGCCTGGCTTCGTCGATCAGATCGTTGATCGATTTGTCCAGACCGGTCTCGGGCTGTACTTCCTCCGACATCGCCGGCAGCGCGAAAGGCAAATTTGGCTTGAGTCCCATGTCGACCGCGAGTACGCCCTGCAGCACTCTGGCATCGCCGCCCGCTTTGGATCGGTTGAAGACCGCCTGGGCGTATTCGGTCTGTGCTTGGAGCTGATCGATCACGCCAGCGACGCCTCCGTGTAGCCGGGCCGTCGCAGCTTGCAGGCTGCGGCGAGCGTCGTCCTCGGTCCCAAGCGCAGCGTCCAGCGCCGAGCGAGCCGCAACCGCGGCGTAGTAATCCTTCACCGTGGTCGAGAAAACATTCTGCAACGCATCGTCATGCGCTGCCTGGGCGGCGATCAAGGTCTGCTTCGCGATCTCTGCCTCGGCTGCGCGGGTGCCGAAGTCGAGCAGGGTCAAACTCAGGGAGAGCGTGTACTCCCGGAAGTTGGACCTCTGTGCGGAAGACAACTGGGGCTGTCCGGGGACTTCCGTGACCGCCCGGTCCGCCGACGAACGCAAGGTCGAGCTGACCGTCGGCCAGTAGGCGCTCCCTGCGGAGCCGAGTTGCGCGGCTCTGACCTTAACGTCGGCCCACGCTTG
>CAZZWY010000274.1:0-2938 GCA_964657785.1 uncultured Acetobacteraceae bacterium | reverse complement strand
GAAGGGTTTTGGGGTTGCTGCACAGCGCGTGCTCGGTCGCGGTGAGAAGGTCCACAACGCCCGTCGGGCTGGTCAGCTGGCAATAGCGGGCGGCTTCGAGCGGCTCGAGCAACGCCTTTGCAGCGGTGTTCGGCACTGCGCTCGAGGTATTGAACGGGTCGGCAATCGTGCCGTCCACGGCAAAGGCCAGACCACCACAGCTCGCCCCCGCAGCGGCAAGAAAAATCGGCTGCAGCCACGATTTCATCGGCTTCGCCCGCAGGGCGAAGATCTTCCGTGCGACGGCCATCTACCGCTCGCGAGCGCTGTCGTGGATCGTCGCGGCGACCGGGGAGAGCAAATACTGCATCACGGTCCGCTGCCCCTGGTTGATCTCGGCCACGACCTGCATGCCCGGGACGAGTCTTAGCCGCTCGCCTTGGGCGTCCAGAACCTGGCGATCCAACTCGACCAGCGCTTTGTAGGCTGGCGCCTGCCCCGACGAGTCGGTTCTGACTTCGCCGACATCCCCCGCATCACGCGACCGGGACGACCTGGACTCCTCGGCGGCGGCGTCGGGGCTGATGCGCACAACGCGCCCGTCGAGCGTGCCGTATTTCTGAAACGGATAAGCCGCCAGCTTGATCTTGACTTTTTGCTGCTCGTAAACGAACCCGACATCATCGTTGCGCACCATGACTTCGGCCACCAGCGGCTCGTTCTTCGGAACCAGCGACAACATGACCGTACCCGGTGAGACCACCGTTCCAACCGTGTGGGTCGCGAGGTCCTTGACGATGCCGGCTTGAGGAGCGCGCAATTCGAGCAGTTCGCTTTTGTGAACCTGCTTCGAGAGATCCTGCTGCAGCCGTACAAGGTCGTTCTGAGCGTCAACCCTCTCGTTCTGCAGATCGCTTCGGTACTTCGACACCACTTCGTCACGCTGCCGCTCGGCCTGCGCTACCGCAGCGGAAAGCCCGCGAGTCGTCGACTCTTGCGCGGTCAGGTCGTGAAGTTTTTCGAGGTATTCGCGATGCTTCTCTTGCTGCGTCGATTTGGGGACGTAACCGTCCTTGCCGAGGTCAGCATAGGAGTCGGCTTCTTCTTTCAACATGGGCAGCACCGTCTGAAGTTTGGACAGAACTGCGAGGCCCGATTCATAGTCCTGCTGGGCGCGTCGCAATGTCTCGTCGGCATGCGACAGCGCATCGCTCTGGAGGCGCCGGTTGTTCTCGTACTGTGTCTGGACTTGCCTGAACTGCTCCGCATCGTCATCCGCTATCCGCCGCATGGGCTTGCCGAGCAATTCAGCGTCTACCCGCCGTAGCTTCAAAGACTTGGCCATCAATGCCGACTCCATGGACTGCTGATCGGCTTTGGCGTCGTGCGTGTCCATGCGCAGCAGCACCTGACCGGCGCGAACCGACTCGCCTTCTCGAACCAGGATTTGCTGCACGATGCCGGCCTCGGCCGGCTGGACGATCTTCACGTAGGTCTGTGGAATCAGATGGCCGTCGGCGCTGGCGATGATGTCGAGTTTTCCGAAGCATCCCCAGACGATCATGAGCGCGCTGAGCGATGCGGCGACACAAAAAACGACCCTCGGCAATGGCGCCGGAGGTCGCTCTTGGATTGCGAGTAGCTGCGGTGCGAACTCCATCCCTTCCAGTGACAGGGTCTGGCCTGTCCTACTGTTCGGAGTCATTCGACTGCCCCCGGCGATTTGACTGCGCGATCGAACTGTTCGACACTCGTTTGAAGATGCTCAATTGGCGGGCAAGGTGCGGCGTTTTGCTCAAGATTGCGCATGTGCAATCGCCTTCCTAGGTAGACCCTTAAATGTCGGGGGCTGTTCGGCGCTCGCAAGCATCCCCGAGGAGAACGCCCCACCGGTCGCGTCGTAAATATCAGCAACGCTCCCCAGCCCAGCTTCGCGGCTCTTGTTGGCCGATTGGTCATTGACGCGATGCATCTGACTCCATGCGGCGCTGACGAGGGTAAGGCCGGAACTGCCTGTTGGGGTGATAGAGTCGGCTGTCGTCGCGGCGAGTGCGTGGCTCCTGAGGGTCTGAGTCGTCACCAGTCCCGTTACCTGTGTCGTGGTTGCCGCCGATGCTTGCGTAGGAGCAGCCGCACCAGCATCTGTCGGCGAGACCAGGTTCAAGTGAACCGAGCCGCCGCTGATGCTGGCCCATGGGTCCACTGTCTGGGTCGCCGTAGCGAAGGACGCGTTCGTGAGCGTAGCCTGCGCAGACGACAGGTTCATCGATGTCAGATTTTTGTTGGTGCCGTAGTAGTAAGCCAGATCGCCACCGTAGGCAGCAGCCGCCGAACTGGCGAGCTGAGCTGTCTGCATCGTGGCTGTGGCCGACCAGTTCGCTGGCGACCCTGCAGTATTGAACGCTGCAACGATCGCGGTGAAGTTGAACTCCTCGATCGTCTGATTGCGGAGGGCGTCGGTAGACGTTGAGCTGTATGACGCGCTGGCCACCTCGATCACCTGCAGCTTGGTGAAGGTCTGATTGCTCACGCCCAGGTACCAATTGGTGAATGTGATGGTGTCGGTGCCCTCAGAGAGCACCAGGTCATTGCCCGTCTTGGTTAGCTTCAGATTTTCCGTGTCGATGCCTCCGCCCAGGGATAGCACGTTGGTCGCCGCGGTGGTCGGCGCGATCGTCAGGACCCCGTCGCCCAGGTTTGTCGCCACGATGTTGTTCGTCGCACCCGTCGTGATGCTGTCGGAGACCTGGCCCGCCGCGAAAAAGCTCTTGTGGGTCCCGCCAATCATCGTGTCGCTGCCGGCGCCCCCGAGCAGCGCGGCTTGACCCCCCGTGTCGGTCAGGCTGTCATGGCCGGCTCCGCCTTCGAGGACTGCCACGCCGGTCCCGCCAGTCAGGGTATCCGCGCCGGAGTTGGCGATGATCAGGTCGGTGAGGCCGTTGCCGGTGCCCGTGAGGTT
>CAZZWY010000273.1:457-6264 GCA_964657785.1 uncultured Acetobacteraceae bacterium | reverse complement strand
GACCCGCGCGCGTTCGGCGACGCTCAGCAGGTCGCCGTCTTTCTCGAGCGCCGCGCGCGTCGCAAGCGTCAGCCGCTCGGCCTCCACCCTGGTTTCGCGGAGGGCCCGTTCGGCCATGTCGCTCTCTGCCGCGCTGAAGCTCTCGCTCAACATCCGCGTGATGTCATCGTCGGAGAGACCGTAGCTCGGCTTGACCGCGACTGCCGCCTCCACCCCGGAGGATTCTTCGCGCGCGGTGACGCTCAACAGGCCGTCGGCATCGACCTGAAAGCTGACGCGAACCCGCGCCGCCCCGGCGACCATCGGCGGGATGCCGCGCAATTCGAAGCGGGCGAGCGAACGGCAGTCGGCAACGACGTCGCGCTCGCCTTGCACGACATGAATCGCGATCGCGGTCTGGCCGTCCTTGAAGGTGGTGAAATCCTGCGCACGTGCCGTCGGGATGGTGCTGTTGCGCGGGATGATGCGTTCGACCAGGCCTCCCATCGTCTCGAGGCCGAGCGACAGGGCAATCACGTCGAGCAGCAACAATTCGCCCGCGCCGGCGTTGCCGGCAAGCGCATTCGCCTGGGTCGCGGCACCGAGGGCCACGACCTCGTCGGGATTCAGATTCGTGAGCGGCGTCTGGCCGAAATGTGCCGCGACGGCTCGCTGCACCATCGGCATGCGGGTCGAGCCGCCGACCATGACGACGCCCTTGACGTCGCCGACACTGAACTTCGCGTCGCGCAGCACCTTGCGGACGGCATCCATCGTGCGGGCCACGAGCGGTGCAGTCAGCGTCATGAACTGCTCGCGCGTCACCCGCACGGCCAGTTCCACGCCGTTGACCGGGCACGCGAACGTCGCCTGATCGGCGAGCGAAAGCTTTTCCTTGGCGGCGCGCGCTGCCACCAGCACGGCCCGCTTGTCGCGCGGCGAATCGGCCTGCACGCCGGCCTCGGCCAGGGCCCACGCCGCGAGCATCGCGTCGAAGTCGTCACCGCCGAGCGCCGAATCGCCGCCGGTCGCGACGACTTCGAAGACGCCTTCGGTCAGGCGCAGCAAGGAAATGTCGAAGGTGCCGCCACCGAGGTCATAGACCGCATAGAGCCCCTCGGAACCGTTCTCGAGCCCATAGGCGATCGCCGCTGCGGTCGGCTCGCTGATCAGGCGCAGCACGTTCAGGCCGGCGAGTTGCGCGGCGTCTTTCGTGGCTTGCCGCTGCGCGTCGTCGAAATAGGCCGGGACGGTGACGACGGCACCGAAGATCTCGTCATCGAAGCTGTCCTCGGCCCGCTGACGCAGGCTCGCGAGGATTTCCGCCGACACTTCGACCGGCGACTTGTTCCCCGCGACGGTGCGAATCTGCACCATTCCGGGTCCATCGACGAAGTCGTAAGGCAACTGCGTGCGGCCCGTGATGTCGGCCACACCGCGGCCCATGAAGCGCTTGACCGACACCAGGGTGTTGCGCGGATCGATGGCCGCCTCGGCGAGCGCCGCGCTGCCGATCTGCCGCGACCCGTCGGGAAGGTAGCGAACCGCCGATGGCAAGATGACGCGGCCGGCCGTATCGGGAAGACACTCCGCGACCCCGCTGCGCATCGCAGCGACGAGCGAATGGGTGGTCCCGAGGTCGATGCCGATCGCGATGCGGCGCTGATGCGGGTCGGGGGAGCCGCCGGGTTCGGAAATCTGAAGCAGGGCCATGACGCTATTGTCCCAGCGCTTGCAGGCGCTGATCGAGGTCGGCTGCAAAGCGCTCGACGAACATGAGGGCTCTGACCTGACCCGCGGCCGCCGGATAGTCGTGCCGGACATCGAGCGTCTGCGCCAGCACTCGAAACGCAGCATCGCGTTCGTCGGCCACTTCGGTCGCGAGGGAACGTATCGCCGCTTCGCCGTCGGCGTCGTCGAGCGCCTCGCGCCACTGCAACTGCCGCATCAGGAAGTCTCCCGGCATCGCGGTGTTGCTTTCGGCGTCGATGGGTGCCCCGTGCAGCTCGCAGAGGTACGCGGCACGCTGGAGCGGGTCCTTGAGGCGCCGATACGCCTCGTTGACGCGAACGGCCCACTGCATCGCGACGCGCTGCGCCGCGACACCCTGCGACGCGAAGCGATCCGGATGCACTTCGGACTGCAGTGCCCGTCGGCGCCGGTCCAGCGCCGCCTCGTCGATCGAGAAGCAGCGATCGAACTCGAACAGCGCGAAGTCGTCGGAATCGATCTGCAAACGGTTCGCCGGCGGAGGAGAAGACATCAGGTCGGAGACACGAAAATACGCGGCGGGTGTTCACCGAGCGCCGCACCGCCAGCAAGTTCAGTCACACCCGGAACGACTCTCCGCAGCCACACCGATCCTTCTCACGCGGGTTGTGGAATTTGAAGCCCTCGTTGAGGCCTTCGCGTACGAAGTCGAGTTCGGTACCGTCGAGGTACGGCAAGCTTTTCGGGTCGATGATCACTTTGACGCCGTGACCCTCGAACACCACATCCTCGGGCGCGAACTCATCCGCGTACTCGAGCTTGTACGCGAGGCCGGAACAACCGGTCGTCTTCACGCCGAGCCGCACGCCCACGCCCCTGCCGCGCTTGGTCATGTAGCGCGTGACATGGCGGGCAGCCGCCGGGGTCAGGGTCACCGCCATCGTTCAATGCGCCGCCGCAGCCGCCGCGGCGAGCTGCGCACCGCCACTCTTGGCCTTGTAGTCGTTGACCGCCGCCTTGATCGCATCCTCGGCCAGGATGGAGCAGTGAATCTTGACCGGCGGCAAGGCGAGTTCCTCGGCGATGTGCGTGTTCTTGATGGTCAGCGCCTCGTCGAGCGACTTGCCCTTGACCCACTCGGTCACGAGCGAACTCGACGCGATCGCCGAACCGCAGCCGTAGGTCTTGAACTTCGCGTCTTCGATCAAGCCGGTCTGCGGGTTGACCTTGATCTGCAGCTTCATCACGTCGCCGCATGCAGGGGCGCCCACCATGCCGGTGCCGACGGTGTCGTCCCCCTTCTCGAAGGAACCGACGTTGCGGGGGTTCTCGTAGTGCTCCACCACTTTTTCACTGTAGGCCATGATCTGCTCCTGCTTCTTTATGACGACGCGCTCAGTGCTCAGCCCATTGGATCGCACTGATGTCGACGCCGTCCTTGTACATCTCCCAGAGGGGAGACAACTCTCGCAACTTCGCCACCCGCTCGCGCAAGGTGGTCACCACATAGTCGATCTCTTCCGCCGTCGTGAAGCGGCCGATCGTCATTCGCAGGCTCGAGTGGGCGAGTTCGTCGCTGCGGCCGAGCGCGCGCAGCACGTAGCTGGGCTCGAGGCTCGCGGAGGTGCAGGCCGAGCCCGACGACACCGCGATCCCCTTGATGCCCATGATGAGCGACTCACCCTCGACGAAGTTGAAGGAAATGTTGACGTTGTGCGGGACGCGCTGCACCGCGTCGCCGTTCAGGAACGTCTGCTCAATGTCCTTCAAGCCATCGATCAGGCGCCGCTGCAGCCCCCGGATGCGCTCGTTGTCGACGCCCATCTCCATGCGGGCGATGCGATACGCCTCGCCCATGCCGACGATCTGGTGCGTCGCCAACGTTCCCGAGCGCATGCCGCGCTCGTGCCCGCCGCCATGCATCTGCGCCTCGAGCCGAATTCGCGGCTTGCGACGGACGAAGAGCGCGCCGATGCCCTTCGGACCGTAGGTCTTGTGCGAGGCCAGGCTCATCAGGTCGACGGGCAACTTCGCCAGATCGATCTCCACCTTGCCGGTTGCCTGCGCCGCGTCCACATGGAAGACGATGCCGCGCGCGCGGCAGAGATTGCCGATCCTGACGATGTCCTGAATCACCCCGATCTCGTTGTTCACGAACAGGATCGAGATCACCGAGGTGTCGGGCCGAATCGCTGCCTCGAGCTTCGCAAAATCGACGAGGCCGTTTTCCTCCACGTCGAGGTAGGTGGCCTCGAACCCCTGCCGCTCCAGCTCGCGCATCGTGTCGAGCACCGCCTTGTGCTCGGTCTTGAGCGTGATGAGGTGCTTGCCGCGGGACTTGTAGAAGTGCGCCGCCCCCTTGAGAGCGAGATTGATCGATTCGGTCGCGCCCGACGTCCAGACGATCTCGCGCGGGTCGGCCCCGACGAGTGCCGCCACCTGCCCGCGGGCGTTCTCAACCGCCGCTTCGGCTTCCCAACCCCACGCATGGCTGCGTGACGCCGGATTGCCGAAGTGCTCGCGCAGCCAGGGAATCATGGCGTCGACGACGCGCTGATCCACCGGCGTCGTCGCGCCATAGTCCATGTAGATCGGGAAGTGAGGTGTCATGTCCATGGGAAGACCGGCCGGTCAAGGGCCGCTGTGCTGGTCACGGTGCGGTGGCCAGAGCGCCGCCGCCGCTCGGGTTCACGCTTATTTCGAGAAGGCCGCGCCTAGCGCGAACACCGAATTCGGCGCCGTGATCTTGATCGGCTTCACGACCGGCTGCGTCGAAATCGCCCGCTTCACCGGATGCTCTTCGATCGACACGCCCTTGGCCAGCTGCTCATCGACCAGCTTGCGAAGCGACACCGAGTCGAGAAACTCGATCATTTTCGAATTCAGGCTGGCCCAGAGATCGTGCGTCATGCAACGCCCGGAATCGTCGCCCATGCAGTTTTCCTTGCCCGCGCAGCCGGTCGCGTCGATGGGCTCGTCGACGGCCACGATGATGTCGGCGACCGTGATCTCCTCGGCTTTGCGGCCGAGCGAATAACCGCCACCCGGCCCGCGGGTGCTTTCGACCAGTTCATGCCGGCGCAACTTGCCGAAGAGTTGCTCGAGGTACGACAGCGATATCTGCTGCCGACCGCTGATCGCAGCGAGCGCGACCGGACCGGTATGCTCGCGCAAGGCGAGGTCGATCATGGCAGTCACCGCGAAGCGGCCTTTGGTGGTCAATCGCATCGAAATCTCCTTTGAGGCGTGTCGGCAAGGCGGGTCACAAACAAACCAGACGGACAACCCAACAACCGGGCTCGACACCGCACTCGAAACCGCACCGGCTGGTGCCGCTGCTAATCCGAGTAGTTTGGTCGAGTATACCCGATGCTGAGCGATTCGGTCGGGTTCAGGGGCAGAAGTTCCCTTGACTGGCAAAGCCGCTAACAGCTCACCCCTTGACCTGGCCCGACTGGATCGACACGACGTTGTCGCCACCGGCGGCACCGAACGCCTGCTCCCGAAGTTGAGCGAGTTGGTCCCGTACCCGCGCCGCTTTCTCGAATTCCAGGTTGCGGGCGTGGTCGATCATCTGCTTCTCGAGCTGCTTGATGCGTTTGCCCAGGTCTTTCTCGCTCAATGCCAGCGGCGCCGCCGGGTCGATCGGCGCTTTCGCGTCGTCCTTCGCGCCCTTTTCGCTGTAGACCCCGTCGATGAGGTCACGCACCCGCTTCACCACGCTGCGCGGCGTGATGCCGAGGCGCTCGTTGTGCTCGATCTGCCGGGCGCGGCGGCGTTCGGTTTCGTCGATCGCCCGGCGCATCGAGTCGGTGATCTTGTCGGCGTAGAGGATCGCCCGACCGTTCAGATTGCGCGCCGCCCGACCGATGGTCTGGATCAGGCTGCGCTCGGAGCGAAGGAACCCTTCCTTGTCGGCGTCCAGGATCGCGACCAGCGACACCTCCGGGATGTCGAGGCCCTCGCGCAGCAGATTGATGCCGACCAGCACATCGAAGGTGCCGAGCCGCAGGTCGCGAAGGATCTCCACGCGCTCCACCGTGTCGACATCGCTGTGCAGATAACGCACCTTGACGCCGTTGTCGCTCAGGTAGTCGGTCAGCTGCTCGGCCATGCGC
>CAZZWY010000273.1:0-447 GCA_964657785.1 uncultured Acetobacteraceae bacterium | reverse complement strand
CGTTGGCGTCGACCCGCTGACGGATTTCCTGCAGCACGTCGTCCACCTGGGCGGCGGCCGGCCTCACCTCCACGGGCGGATCGATCAGCCCGGTCGGGCGCACGAGCTGCTCGACGACCTGCCCGGCCGTGTCCTGCTCGTACTGCGCCGGCGTCGCCGAGACGAAGGTGACCTGGCGCATCTTCCGCTCGAACTCCTCGAACTTCAGCGGCCGGTTGTCGAGCGCGCTCGGGAGCCGAAAACCATAATCGACGAGCGTCGTCTTGCGCGCCCGGTCGCCGTTGTACATGCCGCCGAGCTGGCCGATCATCACGTGCGATTCGTCGAGGAACATGATCGAGTCGGCCGGCAGATAGTCGACGAGCGTCGCCGGCGGGCTGCCGGGCGGCGCGCCGGAGAGGTGTCGGGTGTAGTTCTCGATGCCCTTGCAGTGGCCGATCTCCTGCA
>CAZZWY010000272.1:0-6269 GCA_964657785.1 uncultured Acetobacteraceae bacterium | reverse complement strand
CGGCGATCGCGGGCGCCGTCGATGCCTGCCAACGGCTCCACGACGCGGGCTTCGAGCTGATCTGCGTGTCGGCGCTCGAGGCCGAGTTCGAGGCCGACCGGCTGCGCAACCTGCGCAATTGCGGCTTCCCGATCGAGCGCGTGATCGCGACCGGCAACGAGATCAGCGAGCGCAGCCCCAAAGCCGACGCGATCGCCGCGCTGCGGCCGCTCGCCTTCGTCGACGACTACTTGCCCTATCTGCGCGGCGTGCCGGCGGACGTGCACACCGCGCTGATCCTGCGCGGCCCGAACGGCAGCCCGAACACCGGCGACGAACTGGTGCTGGCGAAGTCGACGCACGCCGATCTCGCCGGGTTCGCCGATCACTGGCTGGCGCGCGGCGGCCGGGGTGGCGAGGCGGCCGGCTCGGCGTCGGGCCAGGCCTCGTCGTCCGGCGCCGCCTTCTCCGGCACGGCGTAGCGCTCGCTCGCCCACGCGCCGAAGTCGTTGTTCTTGCAGCGGGCGCTGCAGAACGGCCGGTATTCGTTGCTCGCCGCATAGAGGCTGTCGCCGCCGCAACCCGGGCAGCGGATGACCCGGGAAGTGGGGCCGCTCATCTCTCGTCCTCCTGCAACCCGGTTCAGTGGACTAGGCGCAGAGCGACAGCTCGAACGGCGTGTCGGCCGTGCTCAGCCGCAAGCGGCCGTCTGCATCCTGCTTCATCAGCCGCACCGACACCATCAGCCGGTGGCCGCTGATCTCGGGAATGAATTCGTCGGTGCGCACCAGCCGCACCCGCATCAGCTGGAAGAAGCGCCCGGGCGGCAGCGCCTGCTGGTAGACGCCCGCGGTCGCGACCACCTGCTGCGGCAGGCCCGAATCGCGCAGCACCCCGAGCAGCACCTGCAGCGCTTCGGCGAGCGGCATGAGCGTGCCGATCCAGCCCATCAGGGCGGCGCGCGGCCGCGTCGGTCTGTTGCCAGGCGTAGTAAGCGGGCAGGTCGAATTCGCAGGTGCCCCCCGGAATGCCGATCCGGCTGCGGATGCTCATCAGCCACTCGTTGCCGGTGAGCGTCGCGCCGGCTTTGCCCGGCAGCGCGTTGAGGCCGTCGAACGCGTGGTCGATGCGGGCGACCACGTCGTCGAGCGCCGCGACGGAGATCGACGGGTTGCCGCGGTAGGCGTTGAACTGCAGCCGGTGCTTGTCGAGTTCCTTCAGCAGGTCGGACTTGAGGTCGGCGCGCGCGGCGACATCCATCACCTCGAAGATCGTCGCCAGCGCGTAATGATGATCGACCACCGTCTCGCGCGCGACCAGCTGCCCGAGCCGGTCGAACAGGTGCTCGAGCCGCAGCATCGTGCGGATGCCTTCGTTGAAGGGATGTTCGTAGAGGATCACAAGAGCGTTACAGAAGCGTCACAAAAGCGTCATAGGCGTCACGTCGGCGCGTCGAGCGCGGTCGACCCGCGCCCCTCGGTGCGCGATTGTTCCACAGGGTGCCAACGCTGCCAGAGCGTGCGGACTTCGTGCGCGAGTTCGGCGCGGCTGATGCCGTCGTTGTCGATCACGGCGTCGGCGAGGGCCCGGCGCTGCGCCCGGCTCGCCTGCTGCGCGAGCACCGCCCGCACCGCGGACTCGCTCCAGCCGGAGCGCGCCATCACCCGCTCGATCTGCGTGTCCTCGCTGCAATCGACGACCAGCACCTTGTCGACCCGCTCGCGCCAGCGGCCCGATTCGACGAGCAGCGGCACGTCGAAGACGATCGTCGCGCTGGCCGGCGCAGCAGCCGCTTCGCGCGCGGTCTCGGTGCCGATGAGCGGGTGCAGGATCGCCTCCAGCCGGTCGCGGGCGGTGGCGTCGGCGAACACGAGGCTGCGCATGCGCGGCCGGTCTAGGGCGCCGTCGGCATCGATGAAATCGGCGCCGAACGCCTGCCGGATCGGCTCGATGCCGGCGCCGCCGGGGAGCGTGAGGCGGCGCGAGATCGCATCGGTGTCGACGACGTGCGCGCCGCATCCGGCGAGCAGCGTCGCAACCGTGCTCTTGCCGCTGCCGATGCCGCCGGTGAGACCGATCCTCAGGGGCATCAGACCCCCGGAAACCAGAGGCGCGTCAACGGCTCGCCGAAAAAGATCGCGGCCACGCCGCCGCCGGCGAGATACGGTCCGAACGGGATCGGCACGCGCTGGTCGTGGCCGCGGAACGCGATCATCGCGACGCCGACCGCCGCGCCGACCGCCGAGGCGAGCAGCAGGATCGACGGCAGCAGCTGCCAGCCGAGCCAGGCGCCGAGCGCGCCGAGCAGCTTGAAGTCGCCCGCGCCCATGCCCTCGCGGCCGCGCAACAGGCGGTAGGCGTGGTGGACGAGCCAGAGCGCGAGGTAGCCGGCGATGGCGCCGATGACCGCCGAGGCGAGCGGCAGGGCGGTCCAGCCGAACGCGGCGGCGGCGATGCCGGCCCAGAGCAGCGGCTGGGTAAGGTCGTCGGGCAGGAACTGAGTGTCGAGATCGATGAAGGCGAGGGCGACGAGCGTCGCGGCCAGTCCGCACCAGAGCAGCGTCGCCGGCTGGGCGTCGAAGCGCCAGCCGCAGGCCGCGAACAGCAGGGCGGTCAGCACCTCGATGGCGGGGTAGCGTGCCGAGATCGGCGCGCCACACGCCGAACACTTGCCGCGCAGCGCGAGATAGCTCAGCAGCGGGATGTTCTCGTACCAGGCGATCGGGTGTGCGCAGGCCGGGCAGCGCGAGCGCGGGGCCGAAAGGGTGATCTCGGCGCTGGGCGCCAGCGGCACCTCGAGGATCTCGGCCGCCTCGAGCTTCCAGTCGCGCATCATCCGCAGCGGCAAACGGTGGATCACGACGTTGAGAAAACTGCCGATCATCAGACCGAGCAGCCCGAGAACGTAGGGCGACAGCAGCAGTGAGACGGTCTGCGGATCGAACGGGCTGCCCACGGCCGAGGCTTCGTCAGACCACCTGGCCGAGCTTGAAGATCGGCAGGTACATCGAGACGACGATGCCGCCGATCAGGGTGCCGAGGATCACGATGATGAACGGCTCCATCAGGCTCGAGAGGCCCTTGACCGCCTCGTCGACCTCGTCTTCGTAGAACTCCGCCGCCTTGCCGAGCATCTGGTCGAGCGAGCCCGACTCCTCGCCGATCGCGCACATCTGGATCACCATCGTCGGGAAGACGCCGGTGGTCTGCATCGAGGTGGTGAGCGCCGAACCCGTCGAGACGTCCTTCTGGATCTTCTCGGTCGCCTCGGAGAAGACCGCGTTGCCGGAGGCACCGCCGACCGAGTCGAGCGCCTCGACCAGCGGCACGCCGGCGGCGAACATCGTCGAGAGCGTGCGCGTCCAGCGCGCCACGGCCGACTTGTTGACGAGGTTGCCGAAGACCGGCAAGCGCAGCATCAGTCGGTCCATCGCCTTTTGCATCTTGAGCGACCGCTTCCACGACTCCTTGAAGAAGTAGATGCCGCCGCCGAGAAAGCCGAAGATGAGATACCAGTACTTGACGAAGAACTCGGACATCCCCATCACGATCAAGGTCGGCGCTGGCAGGTCCGCGCCGAACGACGTGAACACTTCCTTGAAGGCTGGAATCACGAAGATCATGATGACCGAGAGCACGATGAACGCGACGACCATCACCGCGACCGGGTAGATCAGCGCCGACTTGATCTTGTTCTTGATCGCCATCGTCTTTTCCTGGTAGATCGCCAGGCGATCGAGCAGCGTCTCCAGGATGCCGCCCGCCTCGCCGGCCTCGACCAGGTTGCAATAGAGCGCATCGAAATGCAGCGGGTGCTTGCGAAACGCCGACGACAGGCTGGTGCCAGTTTCGACATCCGAGCGGATGTCGGTCAAAAGCCGGGTCATCTTCGCATTCGTGCTGCCGCGGGCGACGATGTCGAAGGCCTGGATCAGCGGCACGCCGGCGCGCATCATCGTCGAGAGCTGGCGGGTGAAGACGGCGATGTCCTTCTGCTTGATCGTCTTGCCGCCGCTCATGCGGCGCTTCTTGACCTTGTTCAGCAGGATGCCCTGGCGCCGCAGGCTCGCCCCGACCTGGGCCTCGCCGCCGGCGCGCATCTCCCCGCGCACGGTCTTCCCGCTCTTGTCCTTGCCTTCCCATTCGAAGACGAGTTCCTTGATGCCCTTCGCGGCCGCTGCAGTCGCCATGTGCTATCCGGGGAATTCCGTTCCCCGGCCCTTGGGTGTCGTTGCGGGTGGGCTGTGGCTCGCTGCTCGTCGCTCCACGGCCCGCATGCTATTCGTTGGTGACCGAGATCACTTCCTCGAGCGTCGTGACGCCCGCGCGGACCTTGACCAGGCCCGATTGCCGCAGGTCCCGCACGCCCTCGAGCTGCGCCTGCTTCGCGATGTCGGGCGCCGTGCCCTGATTCAGGATGATGCGCTGGATCGGCTCGGTGATCGGCATCACCTGGTAGATGCCGACCCGCCCCTTGTAGCCGTTGTTGCAAGCCGAGCAGCCGACGGCGCGGTAGGGGCGCCAGGAGCCGTCGAGATCGGTCGTGGTGAAACCCGCCTTGAGCATCGCTTCGCGCGGGTAGTCGGCCTGCGTCTTGCACGCTTCGCAGAGCTTTCTCGCCAGTCGCTGCGCGGTGATCAGCAGGATGCTCGAGGCGATGTTGAACGGCGCGACGCCCATGTTCATCAGCCGGGTCAGCGTGGTCGGGGCGTCGTTGGTGTGCAGGGTCGACATCACCATGTGGCCGGTCTGTGCCGCCTTGATCGCGATGTCGGCGGTCTCCAGGTCGCGAATCTCGCCGACCATGATGATGTCCGGGTCCTGACGCAGGAACGATTTCAGCGCGGCCGAAAACGTCAGGCCTGCCCGGTCGTTGACGTTGACCTGGTTCACGCCGGGCAGGTTGATTTCGGCCGGGTCCTCGACCGTCGAGATGTTGACGCCGGGCTGGTTCAGGATGTTGAGGCAGGTGTAGAGCGAGACGGTCTTGCCGCTGCCGGTCGGGCCGGTGACGAGCACCATGCCGTAGGGCCGCTGGATGATCTTCAGCAGCCGGTCTTTCTCGATCTTCTCGTAACCGAGCGCCTCGATGCCGACCTTCGCGCTCGACGGGTCGAGGATCCGGATCACGATCTTCTCGCCGAAGAGCGTCGGCAAGGTGCTGACCCGGAAGTCGATCGCCTTGGCGCCGAACTTGAGCTTCATCCGGCCATCCTGCGGCACGCGCTTCTCGGCGATGTCCAAGCGGGAGATGACCTTGATGCGCGAGGAGAGCTTGTCCTTGATCGCGATCGGCGGCTGGGTGATTTCGCGCAGTTCGCCGTCGACGCGAAAGCGCACCCGGTAGTGGTATTCGTACGGTTCGAAGTGCAGGTCGGAGGCGCGCAGGTTGATCGCGTCGATCAGCATCTTCTGCAGGAAGCGAACGACCGGTGCGTCCTCGACATCGGAGATGGCCTCGGCTTCCTGCGGGCTCGTCACGTCGTCGGTGACGTCGAACTCGAAGTCGCCGGAGGAGATCGATTCCAGCGTTTCGTTCGCGCTGGAGCCGGCGTTCTCGAGGATCTTCGCGAGCTTGTCGTGCTCGACGATCACCCACTCGGGCGAAAGCTGGGTCGCGAACTTGATGCGTTCGGCGGCTTCCTGGTCGGTCGGGTCGGCGCCGCCGATGAAGAGCCGGCTGCCGCGCTTGCCCAGCACCATCACCTGGTACTGGGTCGACAGCTTGATGTCGATCACGTTGCGCGGCAACCGCTGCACGTCGACCGACGCCAGATCGAGCAGCGGCAGTGCCAGCGCGCTCGACAAGGTGTGCGCCAGGTCGGCCGCGGAGACGGCACCGGCGCTGATCACGGCGGCGACGAAGCTGCCGCGCTTCTCCCGGGAGCTCTTGACCAGGTCTTCGGCGACTTTCGGGGTCAACTTGCCCGCGTGAACCAGCACGCGCGCCACGCCGGAGAGCGACGATTGCGGTGCTTCAGCCAATGTGTCCACGGAGTCTCGGGTCGATTCGTTTGCAAAAGCCGGACCGGAGCAGCCCGTGGAACGACTGTACGCGCGTGGGGCCGCGGTCGATGCCGACAAATCACGGCTGTTCGTGGCCTATCTGCAACAAATCGCACGATGGCGATCGTGCGATGTGGGATCGAAACCGCTTTCCGGATCGTCGTCGACGAGCCGGGCCGCCGCTCGAGGCCGCTGGATGAATCTGATGGTCGGGGTGAGAGGATTCGAACCTCCGGCCTCTACGTCCCGAACGTAGCGCTCTACCAGGCTAAGCTACACCCCGA
>CAZZWY010000271.1:0-6304 GCA_964657785.1 uncultured Acetobacteraceae bacterium | reverse complement strand
CCACCAAGAGCAACGGCATCGCCATCAGCATGCCGTGGTGGGACGGCCGGGCCGATGCCGTCGGCCGCGACTTCCCCGACGTCACCGTCGACAAGCAGCACATCGACATCCTGAGCGCGCGCTTCGTGCTCCAGCCGACACGCTTCGATGTGGTGGTCGCGAGCAATCTGTTCGGCGACATCCTTTCCGATCTCGGCCCTGCGACCACCGGCACCATCGGCCTGGCGCCGTCGGCGAATCTGAACCCGGAGCGGAAGTTTCCGTCGCTGTTCGAGCCGGTCCACGGCTCGGCTCCCGACATCTACGGGCAAAACAGCGCCAATCCGATCGCGATGATCTGGTCGGGTGCGCTGATGCTCGATTTCCTCACCCACGGCGAGGGCTCGGGCCGGGCGGCGCACGATGCGATCCTGAGAGCGATCGAGGCGACCCTCGCGGACGGGCCGCGCACGCGCGACCTCGGCGGGGAGGCGTCGACGACCGATGTCGGTCTTGCGATCGCCGACCGGGTGGCGAAGGCCTGATGCCGGTTCGCTGCCCGGGGGCGGGCCCGGGGCACGGACCGGCCGCGCCCCTGGAACGTCGGTTTCGACTCGGCGCTTAACGCACGCCGCCGACGGTCGGGTCCACTTTTTCGGCGACGCCCTTGCCGGCCAGGCCGCCCGCCACCGCACCGACGGCGGCACCGACCGCCGTGCCGACCGGCCCGACGACGGTGCCGGCCGCAGCGCCTGCCGCCAGGCCGCCCGCCACCGCGCCCACGCCGGTGCCGACCGGATGGGCACCCGGTTCGCCGGTGATCGGGTCCAGGTTCGCCGAGCCGGTCGTCGCCGTGTCGGCGGCGGTGTTGCTCGCCCCAGCCTTGGTGCCAGCGACCGCGGTGCCGCCGAGCTGTTCGACGTCAACCTCGGTCTTGCGCACGGTGTCCCGGATCACCGCTTCACGCTCGGTGACCGTCTTGCCGATCTCGACCTCGCCCACCACCCGCGCCGTCTTGTTGACGACAGCTTCCTCGGCGGAGCTGCGAACTTCGATCGAACCCTCCTGGAACGCCGCGAAATCGGCCTCGGTCGCGGGCCGGTCGACCACCCGGCGCTGCACGTCGACCTGCTCCGTGCGCAACTGCACCGATTCCTGAACCGGGACCTCGACGACGCGGCTGAAGAGTCGAACACCGCCGCGGCCGACCGTGCGCTTGCCGACCGCCAGACTCTCCTCGACCAGGTTCAGCTTTTTCGTCGACCCTTCGGCAACGTCGGTCGCCACCGCGGCCTTCCCGGTGCCGGTCAGCGGCGCGCCCGTCCAGCCCTCGGCCTTCCACTGCTGCGACCGTTCGTCGATGTCGAAGGCGCCGCAATCGTCGAGGATGGCCGAGGCACGGTCGATCTCGGCATCGGTCGCCGCCGTCACCGTCAGGCCGAAGCCGCCGCGGTGAAAGGCTTCCTTGTACGTGCTCGAGTGCTCGTCGGCCGCATCGTCGCTGCCGAAGATCGAATGGAAGAAGCTACTGAACATCCCTTCCTTGACCCCTGGCGCGGGCGTGCCGGCCGTCGAGGCTGTCGCGGCAGCACCGCTCTCGCCACCGGCCGTCACGGCACCCGGCGTGAACCCGCCCGCCGCCAATTCCGAACGCGCCTGTTCCGCTTCGGCTCGGGTGTCGAACATACCAACCAGTACTGAACTCATGCTCGTCTTCCTTTTCTGGCGCCCCCGGTTCGAGGGCATGCGGTACCAGCCGGGCGTGGCTGGCGACTAGAGCGCCCCGATGCCTGGCGCGCTGCCGGGATCGAGTCGGTCGATCGATACTTCCTCGCTGCGAAGGGAAACGCGTTGCGCCTGCCGCTGGACTGACTCGGTGCGCGTGATCCTGATTTCCTCCTTCAGCAGCAGACGTTTTTCGGTCACGAGCACTTCCTCCACGACCGGCAGCACCCAGGTGTTCCCTTCCTGACGCGGCATCGGGACATCCATCGATGCCAGCAGCTTGCCGATCGCGCGGCGTTCCACGTCCACCGTTTGAAACGTCAGCGGCTCGTCGACGACTTCGTCGTGGACGTTCACCGTCTTGGTGACCCGATAGCCGCCCTGGTCGACCCGGCGTGTCTGGACGACGACCGACTCTTCGATCAACGGAACGACCGTCCGATCGGCGACGACGACCGGGGCCGGCACGTCTGGAATCGACTGCGGAGGGGCAAAAGGTGTGCTCATCGGATCTTCGAGGTGGGGAAGTGCGAACGCCAGGTAGGACGTCGACCCCCGCTTTTGCGGTTGGGGAAGTCTGCCGACCCAACGAAACCACGTCCCCGGACAATCCTTGATCCCGGGGTAGGACAAGGCCCCCTCAGTGGATGGCCGACGATGCGCGACGACGGGGCAAGCGAAGTGACAGGCATTCGGGTTGCGGAGCCGGCGAGACGGCCCCGGGAGCGTGCCTTGCCGAGCAGCCGCGTCGGCAACCGGGCGACCGAGAGCGGGGCGTACCCCTTTCCGACGGCGAAGCGAATCGAATCAAAGCATGTGCACCGTGAAGTTGTCTCAGCCTCCGCCTCCGGCAAGAAGCCTGTGGCGTTATGCCGAGGCGACCGCTGCGCTGTCCACGGACGAAGATGCGGCGTGGATCGCCCGCTACGCCGAACGGCTGGCCCGAATCACCGGATGCGATGCGGTCCTGGTGTATGAGCAGCTGGAGGGGAAGCCCGCCGACGGCCCGGTGCTCGCAGGACACTGGGGGCTTCCACCGGACCGTGTGCCGCAGTTCCAGGCCCTGCCCCGCGGCACGCCGTCGCGCGCGGAAGACGACGCCGACGGTCCGCTCCTCACGGTCGACGCGCCCGAGCACACGGCCCTCATCACCCGTCTGCGCCATCTCGGCATGCGTTCGCACCGGGCCTGTCCGTTTCGGCTGGCCGGCTCGCTGACCGGGTGCATCTTCTTCTGCACCCGGCGCTGGGACCATTTTCACGCCGACGCGATGGTGGTCTTCTCCGCCGCTGCGCTCGAGCTGGGGCACGCGTCGCTGCGGCGGCGCCAAAGTGCTGCGGGCAGCGCGGAGGCGGACGGCGCTGCGCAGGCGAAGCAGCAGTTCCTCGCGGTGCTCGCGCACGAGTTGCGCAATCCGATCGCGCCGATCCGCAGCGGGCTGGACCTGATCGCGACCGACCTCCTGCAACCGGCCGCCCGGGCCAGCACGCTCGAGATGATGCAGCGCCAGCTCGATCATCTGGTTCGACTCATCGACGACCTGCTCGACACCGTTCGTCTGCGGACGGGCAGGATCCAGATCCGGCGCGAACCGGTCGTGCTGCGTGAGGTCGTCCGGTCCGCGATCGAATGCATCCGGCCGGCACTGTTCTCGAAGCATCAGGCGCTGCAACTCGATGACGACGACGCCGACGTGGTGCTCGACGTCGATCCGGTGCGGCTGACGCAAGCCTTCATCAACGTCTTGAGCACCTGCGCCAAGCTGACGCCGGAGGGCGGCGTGATCGCGGTGTCGGTGAGCCGGCGACGCGAGGCCATCGAGATCGCCTTCGAGGACGAAGCGGCGAGCACCGACGCGCAGACGCTGGACAAGGTCTTCGATCTGTTCCCCCAGGCCGCCCAGAAGCATTCCGACGACGGCATCGGCATCGGTCTGGCGCTGGTCCGGGGGCTCGTCGAGCTGAACGACGGCACCGTCAGCGTCCAACCACGCGAAGAGCGGCGTGGCGCGGTCTACCGGGTCAACCTTCCGCTGCCGAGCGAGCCACTCGCCGGCCTGCGGCCGGTGGCGAGCCCCGCCGCGGCGTCGTGGGCGAGCACCCGCATCCTGATCGTGGACGACAACGTCGAGGCAGCCACCACCCTCGGCCTGCTGTTCGAATTCGACGGCGCGGCGATACGCATCGCGCACGACGGCCCGACGGCCGTCGAGGAAGCCCACCGATTCCAACCGGAAATCATTCTCCTGGACATCGGGCTGCCCGGGTTCAGCGGTGTCGAGGCGGCTCAGCGCATCCGCGCCGCCCACCCGGCGGTGGCGCCGTTCATCGTCGCGCTGACCGGCTGGGGCTCCGCGCAGGACCGCGAGGCCACGGCCGCCGCGGGGTTCGACCTGCACCTGGTCAAGCCCATCGACCACGACAGCCTGCGAACGCAGATTCAGGAGCTGATCGCGAAAGGGCAAGACCGCGCAGCCTCCCCCCCGCCGTCGCCGCAAGACGCTCTCACTCCAGCGGTTCGCTCGTCTCCTTGAGCACCCGCAGGACGAAATGCGACTTGCTGTGGCGGATCCCGGGGATCCGGTAGAGCTTTTCGCGCAGCAGGCGCTCGTAGTCGCGCGTGTCGCGCACGGCGATCCGGATGTAGTAGTCGTAGTCGCCCGACACCAGGTAGGCCTCGACCACCTCCGGAATCTCGGCCAAGGTCCGGCCGAATTCGTACAGGGTCTCGTCCGAATGGCTTTCGAGCGTCACCTGGACGATCACCGAATCGCGGTAGCCGAGCTTGGCGCGGTCCATGTCGATGGTGTAGCGCTTGATCACGCCCTCGCCTTCGAGCCGCTTGATGCGGGTCCAGCAGGCGGTCGGTGACAAGCCGACCTCGACGCCGATCTCGTTCAGCGTGCGCCGGCTGTCGCTGCGCAGCACCCGCAGGATCGCCATGTCGAGCCGATCGAACTGTCTTTCTGCGGAATCGTCGTTCGAGCGGGTTTTCTTCATCGAGTTATCGTAGGTTGGCAAAAGAAGAGAAGCTTTTTCCGACCAGACCCTGAAAGAATGGGGGTATGGAAAATGCACTGCTCGAACCCGAAAGCGCCCGCGTGGCGCGGGCCCCGGTCGTGCCGCCCCGGCAGCCTTCGCGCAACGGTGCCGAGGCGTTGCTGCAGACGCTGGTCGAGTGCGGCGTCGACACCATCTTCGGTTATCCCGGCGGCGCCGCGCTGCCGCTCTACGATGCACTCTACGGCGAGCCCCGGCTGCGCCACATCCTGGTTCGCCACGAGCAGGCGGCGGTCCACGCGGCCGAAGGCTACGCCCGAACCACCGGCCGTCTCGGGGTCGTGCTGGTGACCTCCGGTCCGGGGGTCAGCAACACCATCACCGGCCTGCTGGATGCGATGAGCGACTCGGTGCCGGTGCTGTGCATCGCCGGCCAGGTCGCGACGGCGGTGATCGGCACGCACGCCTTCCAGGAAAGCGACGCGATCGGCATGTCCCGCCCGGTGACCAAGTGGAACCAGCAGGTCCGGAGCCCCGACGACATTCCCTTCGCCGTGCGGCGGGCCGTCGACGTGGCGCTTTCCGGCCGGCCCGGCCCGGTGCTGCTCGACGTGCCCAAGGACGTGCAGGCGTCCCCACTCGGCGGCAAGGGCCTGCCGCCCGGTTCGGCCCGCGCCGGGCGGAGCGCGCGGCCCCTGCCCCCGCGCACCAGCCTGCGTCGCGCCGCCGAGCTGCTGGCCGGCGCGGCGCGGCCGATCCTCTACGGCGGCGGCGGATTGATCAATTCCGGCCCGGCCGCCTGCGCCGCCTTCACGCGCCTCGTCGACCGACTCGATGCGCCCTGCACGCTGACCCTGATGGGGCTCGGCGCCTTCCCCGCCAGCGACCCTCGATTCCTCGGCATGCTCGGCATGCACGGCACCGTGGAGGCGAATCTCGCCATGCACGAGGCGGACCTGGTCGTCTGCGTCGGCGCCCGCTTCGACGACCGCATCACCGGCAAGCTCGACGAGTTCTGCCCGCACGCCCGGAAGATCCATGTCGACATCGACCCGACGAGCATCAACCGCACCGTCAAGGTCGACGTGCCGATGGTCGGCGATTGCGCGGCGGTCCTCGAGGCCCTGCTCGACCAGCCGCAACTCGCCGCCCTCGCCCCGAGCCGGCTCGCTGCCTGGTGGTCGCGCATCGCGTCCTGGCGCGGCAGCGACTGCCTTGCCCATGAGCCGCACCCGACGGTCATTCTTCCGCAGCAGTTGATGAGCCGGCTGCAGGCGCTGTCCGCCGAGCGCCAGCCGATCGTCTCTACCGACGTCGGCCAACACCAGATGTGGGCGGCCCAGTACCTGCGCTTCGACCGGCCCGGTCACTGGCTGACCTCGGGCGGCGCCGGCACCATGGGCTACGGCTTGCCCGCGGCCATCGGGGCCCAGATCGCCCATCCGGACAAGCTCGTCGTCTGCGTGACCGGCGATGCCTCGATCCTGATGAACATCCAGGAGCTGTCGACTGCCGTGCAGCACCGGGCGCCGGTCAAGGTCGTGCTTTGCAACAACGGCCACATGGGCATGGTTCGGCAGTGGCAACAGCTCAACCACGGC
>CAZZWY010000270.1:0-6332 GCA_964657785.1 uncultured Acetobacteraceae bacterium | reverse complement strand
CCGGCAAGGGGATGAAGGTCTGGTGTTCGGTGCGAAAAAAGGCGAAGCGCGCCAGCTCGTCGGCGTCGGCGTCGGCCTGCGACGGCCAGACGGCGGGGCCACTGCGATCGGGATGCCCATCGAGCGCTGACCGCGATGTCACGCTCCAGACGAAGCGCTCCCAGCGCTCGCTGCCGGAGACGAGCCGGGCCAGGTGTTCGCTGGCAGCGATCAGCCGCGCGCTGTCGGGCACCGGTCCGTGGACCTCGGCGAAGCCACGGCCCAGCTTGGCCTGCGGCGACCAGTGCGACGGCAGACAGACGGCGAGCCAGGGGATGCGCGTGGTGGCCGCGTCGATGAGCGCGACATCCTCGGCGAAGGCGAGGCACAGCAGGCCGACGCGGCGCCATGGGCCGGGCAGGGCACCCAGGCATTCGCCGATCGCCGGCGGACCGGCGCCCCGTACCTCGTCGCCCCGCACCGACCATCCGAGCCGACGCGCGCACACGCCGCCATCAGCGTCGCGGCACACGGCCTGGGGATGGTTGCGCAGGGCTTGCGCCGTCAAGCCGCCGATGGCCGCGCTCGCATCGAACTGCGGCTCCGCGAGCAGCGCCTGGGACGGGTGGCGGCGCAGCACGTCGAGCTTGGCGGCGAGGTGCGGCGAGCCCGGCTCGTTGGGTGTCAGTTGCGGCGCGCCGGCCGGAATCCTGCGCAGCCCCGGCTGCATCCGGAACGGGGCGGCGACAGCGTCGAAGTCGAACGGCATGCGCCATCATGGCGCAACTGCGGCTGGCCTGGCTCGGGTGCCGTCGGGATGCAAAAAGGGCCCGCGATGCGAGCCCTTTTTCGTTTACCGCAGCCTGTCGGCGGGGGTTCAGACGCGCTTGCGGTATTCGTGCGTCCGCGTATCGATTTCGACCTTGTCGCCGGTCTGGACGAAGAGCGGCACCGCGATCTCGAAGCCGGTCGCGATCTTCGCGCTCTTCAGGACCTTGCCCGAGGTGTCGCCCTTGACCGCCGGCTCGGTGTCGGTGATCTCGCGCACGAGGCTCGTCGGCAGCTCCACCGAAATCGCCTTGCCGTCATAGAACACGACCTCCACCGGCATGCCGTCTTCGAGGTACTGGATCGCGTCGCCCATGTTCTCGGACTCGACCTCGAACTGGTTGTACTCGGCGTCCATGAAGGCATACATCGGGTCGGCGAAATAGGAGTAGGTGCACTCCTTCTTGTCGAGCATGATCTGGTCGAGCTTGTCGTCGGCCTTGTAGACGACTTCGGTGCCGGAGTTCGAGAGCAGGCTCTTGAGCTTCATCCGCACCGTCGCGGAATTCCGGCCGCCTCTCGAGTATTCGGTGCGCAGCACGACCATCGGGTCCTTGCCCAGCATGATGACGTTGCCGGCGCGAAATTCCATTGCTGTCTTCATATCGATGTCCGTGCAGGGTTCAGTGCGGTGTTGCGTCGCTTGTCGCCAATGGGCGATTCGCGAAAAGCCGATGATTTTAGCCTTTTTGGCGGGCGAATTCGAGGAGTTGCGTCGTGAGGTCCGGCTGGGTGAGCAGGCTTTCGCGCCAATCGACGCTGATGCGGCGCCAGGGCTGCCACGCCGGGAGCGTCAGCGGCGAGGCCGTTCCGACGCCGTTCCAGGCCTCCCACAGGGCTCGGACGGGTTCAGTGACCGACGCGTCCGCCCCGACGAGCAGGCGATCGAGAAAGGCCCGTACCTTGACGTGATGAACCTCGTCCGACTGCGGGTAGGCCTGCCAGACGAAGGGGACGCCGGCCCACTGCGCGCGGACGAACGAGTCTTCGCCGCGCACGAAGTTGAGATCGCAGGACCAGAGCAGCCGGTCGAAGTCCGTTTGCGCCAGCCAGGGCAGGACCACGGCACGGGCAGCGCCCCGCTGCAGGCTTGCATCGAGGAGTTCGGTCGCCTGCCGCACCGCGGCCCCGGGCGCGAGCAGCAGCAGCGTCGGCTCGGGCGCGAGCGCCGCCAGCAGGGGCGCGAGTTGCGGTTGCGCATAGCAGAAGACGCTCGCCACGCGCTCATGCGGTCGCCGTTGCAGCCCGAGGCGTCCGAACCAGGCCTCACGGTCGAATTCGGAGCGCTGGCGGAGCAGTCCGGGTTCGCGGATCAGGCCCCCGGTCCGACGGGTGAATCCGGGATAGAAGAACCATTTGACGAGCCCCCGGCCGGGGCCCCGGCCCTGCGGCGAGGCCAGGCCGTGGCTGCGCTCGACATCCGCCTCGGCGCTCAGGTACTCGAGGTTGATCCAGACGGGCGGCGGCGCACGCGCCGCCATCCGGGCAATGAAGGGGTCGGGCAGCGCACAGCCGAAGGCCTCGATCACGACGTTGCCCGGCTCCACGTCGACACCGTCGGCAGGCCAGTTCCGCACGTCGACACCCGGCGATCCGCCGGGCGCCATCCAGGCGAGCGCCGCCGCATCGTCGATCCAGAGCCGGACCGTCACGCCGCGGGACGCCAGATCGGCCGCGAGGCGCCAACACACGCCGACATCGCCCAGGTTGTCGACGACGCGGCAGAAGACGTCCCATCGCGGCGAGCTCATGCACGGGATTATCGGCAGCGGCTTCCGACCGGAGCGGCACAATCCTCAGAATGAGCCCGAGCGACCTCTCCGAGACCGGCGTGACGTCCGGCGCCCCCAGCCAACCCGATGACGCGGCGACCGCCCGCGAACGGCTGCTCGCCGAAGTCGCGGCGCTGCCCGGGCTGCCGGGCGTCTACCGCTATTTCGACGCCCAGGGCAGCGTGCTCTACGTCGGCAAGGCCCGCGATCTGAAGCGGCGCGTCTCGAGCTACTTCCAGAAGAACCACGGCGGTACGCGCATCGGTCACATGATCACGAAGATCGTGCGGCTCGAGACGACGGTGGTGCGGTCCGAGGCCGAAGCGCTGCTGCTCGAAAACAATCTGATCAAGACGCTGAGCCCGCGCTACAACATCCTGTTCCGCGACGACAAGAGCTACCCATACCTCAAGATCACCGGCGCGAAGCCGGTGCAAGGGCCGGCCTCGGCGGCGAACTTTCCGCGGGTCGCCTACTACCGGGGGTCGGTCGACCAGCGGCACCGCTATTTCGGCCCGTTCCCGAGCGCCTGGGCGGTGAAGGAGTCGATCCAGATGCTGCAGAAGGTGTTTCGCCTGCGCACCTGCGAGGACACCGTCTTCAACAACCGGACCCGGCCCTGCCTGCTCTACCAGATCAAGCGCTGCGCCGGGCCGTGCGTGAATCTGATCGGCCCGGGCGACTACGCCCGCAACGTCGAGAACGCCGAACGGTTCCTGCAGGGCGAGCAGCAGGAACTGACCGACCTGCTGCAGGTACAGATGATGGCGCATGCCGAGGCGCTGGAATTCGAGCAGGCGGCCGAGATCCGCAACCAGCTCGGCGCGCTCTCCCGCGTGTTGCACCAGCAGTCGGTCGAGGACAACACCGGCGTCACGACGAAGGATGCCGACATCCTCGCGGTGCGCGTCGAAGGCGGCCGCGCCTGCGTCAACCTGGCGATGGTCCGCGGCGGGCGGCATCTGGGCGATCGGCCGTATTTCCCGAAGCACGTCGAGGATGCGGTGGACGTCGACGCCGACGACGCGGGCACGCCGCCCGCGAGCCCCGAAGTCCTGGTGCTTGAGGCGTTCATCGCCCAGCACTACCTCGACGGCGGCATGCCGCCGCTGCTGGTGCTGAGCCACGCGGTGGACAAGTCGCTGATCGAGGCGATGTCGGTGCAAAGCGGCGTCAAGGCGGTCGCCCAGCACCAGCCGCGCGAGCCACGCCGCGCCTGGCTCGACATGTGCGTCAAAGGGGCACAGATCAAGCTCGCCCAACTCCTCGCCGAGGAAGGCTCGCAGCAGGCGCGCACCCGGGCGCTGGTCGATGCGCTCGACCTCGCCGTCGACGATCTCGAGCGCTTTCGCGTCGAGTGCTTCGACATCAGCCACACCGCGGGCGAGTCGACGCAGGCGTCGTGCGTCGTGTTCGAGGGCCACAAGATGCAGAACGCGCAGTACCGTCGCTACAACATCGACGGCATCACCGGCGGCGACGACTACGCCGCCATGCGGCAGGTGCTGACGCGGCGCTACGCGAAGCTCGTCGAGGCGGTGAGCCGGGCCGAACCCGGCAGCACGGCGCGGCTGCCGGATCTCGTGCTGGTCGACGGCGGGCGCGGCCAGGTGAGCATGGCGCGCGAAGTGTTCGAAGAGCTCGGCATCGACCTCGGCCGCATCGTCGGGGTGGAGAAGGGGGAGGGTCGCAAGGTCGGCCTCGAAGAGCTGGTCTTCGCCGACGGCCGCGCGAAGGTCACCCTCGGGCGCGACTCCGCGGCGCTGATGCTGGTCGCGCAGATCCGCGACGAAGCGCATCGCTTCGCGATCACCGGCATGCGGGCGCGCCGCGCCAGCGTGCGCACGGGCGGCAGCAAGCTCGAGGACATCGCCGGCGTCGGTCCGCGCAAGCGGGCGAAGCTGCTGCAGCGCTTCGGCGGCGTTCGGGGCGTTGGCCACGCGAGCGTCGCGGACCTGCTCACCGTCGAGGGCATCTCGCGCGAGCTGGCCGAGGAGATCTACCGTGCCCTCCATTGAAGAACCTCCGAACGAACTCGGCATGCCCGCTCGGCCCGCCGGATTCATTCACAGGTTCGGCTGGCAGGTGCTCGTCGGCGCGGCCGGCTTGAGCGTGCTGGGCGGCTGCTCGCAGCCCGCCGCATCGGCGCCCGGCACGTCGCCCGATGCGTCGGCCAACACCGCCATCGCCGCCGGACCGCCCGGCGTGTCTGGGCACGGAACGCCGGCGGGGCCGGGAGCGTCGCGCAGCGTCCTGCCCTTGCCGGCGCCGCGTCCGGTCGGCAGCTGGGACGACGTGCGGCGCCAGGCTGCGCATCGCATCGTCGCGGCCAACCCGGGGGCCATCTACCTCGGCCCGGTGCCCGACCCGCTGCTCGCGATTCCCGTGCTCGAGATCGAACTCAAGCGCGACGGCAGCATCGCGCGCATCCTGATCCTGCGCGCGCCGCGACAGGCCAAGGACACCAGCGAACTCGCGATCGCCGCGGTACGCCGCGCGGCGCCCTTCGGCGACATCTCGCGCCTGCCGCGCCCCTGGCGTTTCACCGAGACCTTTCTCTTCGACGAGCAGCGCAAGTTCAAGCCCCGCACGCTGGACGAGTGAGGCCCTCTGCCCGGCGATGCCGATGGCGACCGGCTCGGCATTCGGCCCGAACCGGCAGCAGCCCGGCGCCCGGGCAAAGATGGTCACAATCCGCGGATGTTCTTCAACCTTCCGACCCTGCTGACGTGGGCCCGCATCGTCGCGATTCCACTGATCGTCGGCGTGTTCCGCCTGTCGCTCGAGGAGCCGGACAAGAACCTGATCGCGACCGTGCTGTTCATCGTCGTCGCCCTCACCGACTGGGCCGACGGCTATGTCGCCCGGCGCCTGAACATGACGTCGTCGTTCGGCGCGTTCCTCGACCCGGTCGCCGACAAGTTCCTGGTGTGCGCGGCCCTGCTCGTGCTGGTCGAGCTGACCCGGGTGCAGAGCCTGATCGCCCTCGTCATCATCGGCCGCGAGATCGCGATTTCGGCGTTGCGCGAATGGATGGCGCAGATCGGCGCTTCGCGCAGCGTCGCGGTGCACATGATCGGCAAGGTCAAGACCACGGTGCAGATGGTCGCCATCCCGTTCCTGCTGTTTCACGGCACGCTCTTCGGCATCATCGATACGCAGCGCTGGGGGACCGTGCTGATCTACGCCTCGGCCGTGCTCACGATCTGGTCGATGGTCTACTACCTGCAGAAGGCGCTTCCTGAAATCCGTGCCAAAGTCCGCTAGGAATCCGCCGCTGTCACGCCCCGCACCGAATCCCCAGCTCGCACCCTCCGCCGCGGCGGGCCGGTCGATCGTGCTGCGATCGATGCCGTGGGTGTTCGTGCTGATCTGGAGCACGGGCTTCGTGGTCGCGCGCTTCGCGATGCCGCATTCGCCACCGTTCAGTTTCCTGTCGTTACGCTACGCCGGGTCGGTCGCCTGCATGGCGCTCTGGGTCGGTCTGGCGCGGCCGCGCTGGCCACGCGGCGCGGCGCAGTGGGGGCACCTCGGCGTCGTCGGCGTCCTCGTCCAGGCGGGATACCTCGGCGGTGTTTGGAGTGCGGTCAAGGCCGGCCTCGGTGCCGGCACCGTGGCACTGCTGGTCGGTCTGCAGCCGGTCATCACGGCGGTCTGGTCCAGTTGGGCGAACCGCTCGCGCAATGGGGGAAATGGGGGTGGCCCTGCCGTCGCCCTGCGTCAGTGGCTCGGTCTCGGCTTCGGTCTGGCCGG
>CAZZWY010000269.1:2997-6336 GCA_964657785.1 uncultured Acetobacteraceae bacterium | reverse complement strand
CCCCGCGGGCGGAACTCGACCGAGAACGCGATTGTCGCCGCAAGCCGGAACAGCCGCGCCCGCAGGCGGCCGACGAGATTCGCCGGCCACCAGAGGCCGCTCGGGCGTCGATTCGGACGCGAATCGGACCCGATCCGCCCGCTTTGCGGCGGGACAGGGTCGCGCACAATCGCTTCGAATGTCCGCGGCCTTCCCACTCAGCGATCGCCTTCGTCCCTGGTACCGGCACGCCGGTATCGGCGCGTTGCTGCTGGCGGTGCTCGGTGTCTGCGCCTGGATGGGCTCGCTTCCGACCGGGACCGCCACGCAGACGCCGTCGGTGCAGGTGATCGCCACGGCGCTCGCGGCGCAAATCGATGCGGAGCGCTCGTCGCTGCAGCGCCCGGTGGTCGTCACCCTCCCCGACGACTGGTCGCAGACTCGTCCGCGTTACGAGGGCAGCGTCTGGTATCAGACCGTGTTCGACATACCCGCCGGCACCTCGACGAGCGAACTGTTCGCGGTCTACATCGAGCGCGTCTGCAGCAACGTCGAGGTCCACCTGAACGGCATCCGCATCTTCAGCGGCGGTCGGATGACCGAGCCGGTGGCGCGCAATTGCCACTATCCGCAACTCGTCACGATGCCGGCCGCGCTCCTGCACGAGCGCGGCAACGTGCTGGAGCTGCGGGTCTATGGCCACGCCGCCGGTCGCGTTGCGTCGCGTCAGCGGGCCGGCGGTCTCTCGGCGCTGAAGATCGGGCCGCAGGCGCTGCTGGCCGCAGAATACGGCGACCGCCTGTTCTGGAACGTGGGCGCGGTCGAGCTCGCGAGTGTCGTGCTCGCGGTGCTCGGCGCCGTGGTGCTCGCGCTCGCCTGGATGAACCGGCGCGAGACCTACCTCGCCTACTTCGGATTCCTCGCGATCGGCTGGGCCGCGCTGTCGGCCCGGCTCTGGCTGCGCGAGCTGCCGTGGGAAAACGGCGTCTGCGAATTCCTCTTCTGCAGCGGCTTCGCACCGATCGGCGGTCTGGCCGTGCAGTTCATCCTGAGCTATGCCGGCGTCCGGCTCCGCTGGGTCGACAACGCGCTCGCCGGGCAATGGCTCCTGCTGCCGGCGACCTTGCTGCTGGCCGGCCCGAACCGCCTCTTCTTCGTCGCCAACGCCTGGTATTTCGTCCTCGCGCTCGAGGTGCTGGCGGCGTCGGTGATCTACCTCTCGGCCACCTGGCACCGCGGGCCCCGCAACTTCTGGCCGATGGCGCTGCTGATGGCGATGGTCGGCGGGATGACCCTGGTGCAGATCGCGATCCAGCACGAGTGGCTCGGCCTGCCGCGCCTGCAGCTGCTGCAGCTCTCGACACCGGCGCTCTTCATCGGGGTGGCACTGCGGCTGCTGCAGGTTTTCGCGAGGGCGCTGCGCGAAGCCGAGGCGAGCCGCAGCACGCTGGAGGCGAGGGTGCACGACATCACCGCCGAGATCGAGCGCAATTTCGCGCAGCTCGCCGAGTTGCGCGTCGAGCAGGTGACGGAAAAGGAGCGCAAGCGGATCGCCGGCGACCTGCACGACGACCTGGGCGCCAAGCTGCTGACGATCGTCCACACCAGCGAAAGCGAACGCATCTCGACGCTTGCCCGGGAAGCGCTCGAGGAGATGCGCCTGTCGGTGCGCGGGTTGACCGGCAAACCGATGCGGCTCGCCGACGCGCTGGCCGACTGGCGCGCCGAGACGGTGCTGCGCCTCGGCCAGGCCAACATCGAGGCCGACTGGCGCAGCCCGCCAGAAGAAATCGAGCACCTGCTGCCGGCGCGCGGTTTCGTGCAGACGACGCGGATCCTGCGCGAGGCGGTCAGCAACATCATCAAGCACAGCGGCGCGTCGCATTGCAAGGTGCGCTGCGCGATCAGCGAACGGCAGTTCGGCCTTACGGTGCAGGACAACGGCAAGGGCATCCCGCTGGAGCTCGACGGGCGCCTGGACCGCGGGCACGGCATGTCGAGCATGAAGCACCGCGCCAAACAGATGCAGGGGCAGTGCCTGGTCGAGTCGGGCCCCGGCTACGGCACCGTGATAAGGCTCACGTTGCCCCTGTAGAACCCCGGGCGCCCCGGCCGCCACGCGCCGGAACGCGCTGCTAGGATGAATTCGGCGCCAAATTCGCGTGCCGACGCCCCCATTCGGAAGCCCCCATGAACAACATCCTGCTCCTCGAAGACCTGCCCGAGATCCGCGCCTGGCTGAAGGTGCTGGTCAAGCAAGTGTTTCCGGAGTCGCACATTTTCGAATCGGCGCGCATCCACGACGCGCTCGAGCTCGTCAAGGCGGTCAAGTTCAACCTCGCGCTCGTCGACCTCGGCCTGCCGGACGGCTCGGGCGTCGACGTGGTCGCCGCGCTGCGGGAAGCGCAACCCGAGGTGCAGTCGGTCGTCGTGACGATCCACGACGACGACGACCATCTGTTCCCCGCCTTGCAGGCCGGTGCATTCGGCTACCTGCTGAAGGAGCAGGCGCGTGAGCTGATCGCCGAACAGCTCAACCGCATGAGCCAGGGCGAGCCGCCGCTCTCGCCCTCGATCGCGCGCCGCGTCATCTCTCACTTCGCGGCGCAGACGCGACCGCAGGAGCGGCCGCAGAACATGCCGCACGTGGCCCTGACCGACCGCGAGAACGAAGTGCTGCTGCGCGTCGCCAAGGGGTTCACGCTGCCCGAGATCGGCGTGCAGCTGAACCTCTCGCGCCACACGATCGCCGACTACGTCAAGCAGATCTACCGCAAGCTCAATGTCAGCTCACGCGCCGAAGCCGCGCTCGAAGCGCAGCGACTCGGCCTGTTCCGCAGAGCTTAGGAGCCCGGGCGCCACCCGGCGGCGCTTCGCGATAATGGGTGGATGATCGGACGACTCACCGGCACCCTCGCGGAGAAATCGCCCCCGCAGCTCCTGATCGACGTGAACGGCGTCGGCTACGAAGTCGACGTGCCGATGAGCAGCTTCTACAACCTGCCCGGCCTCGGCGAGCGCGTCACCCTGCTGACGCATTTCATCGTCCGCGAAGATGCGCAGATCCTCTTCGGCTTCCTGACCCACGACGAGCGCAGCACGTTCCGGCTGCTCGTCAAGATCTCGGGCGTCGGGCCGCGCACGGCGCTCTCGATCCTCTCGGGGCTCAGCGTCGTCGAACTGGCGCAAGCGGTCAGCCTTCAGGAGAGCGGGCGGCTGATCAAGGTGCCCGGGATCGGCAAGAAGACCGCCGAACGCCTGCTGCTCGAATTGAAGGGCAAGCTCGGCGACGCGCTGGTTGCACCCGAGGGCGCGGGCAGCGGCGCGGCGAGCGACATCCTGCAGGCGCTGGTGGCGCTC
>CAZZWY010000269.1:0-2987 GCA_964657785.1 uncultured Acetobacteraceae bacterium | reverse complement strand
CCTCGCGGGCACGCCGGCCCCCGCCGCCATCCTGCGCCACGCGGCGATCGCGGCGCGCATGCTGGGCGACGAGGCGCAGGTGGCCGAGTGGACGCAGGCGCTGGCCACCGGCTGCGACGCCCCGCTCGCCAAGGCGCAGGCGCTGGTGGCGCTCGGCTACAACGACCGCGAAGCGAGTGCCGCGTGCAAGGCGCTGCCGTCGGGCGTGGGCGTCAGCGACGGCATCAAGCTGGCGCTGAAGTCACTGGCGCACTGAGGGTCCATTGCCGGCGCTGCCGGCCGATTCGTCAGTGGTCGTGCTGCATCGGCGCCGCGCCCGTCGACGTCCCCGGCGCCTCGACGCTCACCGTCACCTCGACTTCGCCGGCCTTCTCGAACTTCAGCTTCATCGGGAACTTGTCGCCGGCCTTCAGCGGCGCTTTCAGGCCGACGAACATCACGTGGTCGCCGCCCGGCTTCAACGCCACAGAGGTGCCGGCCGGCACGTCGATCGCCTCGACCTGGCGCATCTTCATGACGTCGCCTTCCATGCTCATCGAATGCATCTGCACGCTCGCGGCGATGTCGGCCGAGACGGAGAGCAAGCGATCGTCGGCGCCATGGTTGGCGAGCGAGAGGTAGGCGCCGCCGTTGCGCTGGCCGATGCCGGTCGCGCGCGCATAGGGGTGGTCGATGTCGATCGAACCGAGCTTGAACGAGTGGGCGTGGGTCAATGTGCCCGTGAGCAGCAGCGCCACGGCACAAAGACAGGTCCTGATCTTCATCGACGACCTTCGAAATCAGAGGCGCCGATTGTGGCGCAAGCACCGGGACTTCAGGCGCCCGCGCCGATAATCGAAGGATGTCCATCCAGACCGACGAATTCGAACCGGTGCGGCGGGGCGGCCGCGGCGAAGCGACCCCGACGCGCGTGCTCGGTACCGCGGCAGCATCGCCGAACGAGGAAGCGGTCGAACGCGCCCTGCGGCCCAAGGGCCTCGCGGAATACGTCGGCCAGGTCAAGGCGCGCGAGCAGCTTGCGATCTTCATCGGCGCGGCGAAGATGCGCGCCGAGGCGATGGACCACGTGCTGCTGTTCGGCCCGCCGGGCCTCGGCAAGACGACGCTCTCGCATATCGTCGCGAACGAACTCGGCGTCAACCTGCGGCAGACCTCCGGGCCGGTGCTCGAAAAGCCCAAGGACCTCGCGGCGATCCTGACCAACCTCGAGAAGAACGACGTGCTCTTCATCGACGAGATCCATCGGCTGTCGCCGGTCGTCGAGGAGATCCTCTACCCGGCGCTCGAGGACTACCAGATCGACATCATGATCGGCGAGGGCCCCGCGGCGCGCTCGATCAAGCTCGAGCTGCAGCCCTTCACCCTGATCGGCGCGACGACGCGCGCCGGCATGCTGACGAATCCGCTGCGCGACCGCTTCGGGATCGTCGCACGGCTCGAGTTCTACACGGCCGAGGAGCTCACGCGCATCGTCCATCGCTCGGCCGGGCTGCTCAAGGTGCCGATCGACGACGCCGGCGCGTTCGAGATCGCCCGCCGTTCGCGCGGCACGCCGCGGATCGCCAACCGGCTGCTGCGCCGGGTGCGCGACTACGCCGACGTGAAGGGCGATGGACGCATCGTTCGTGCGCTGGCCGACAGCGCCCTGAAGATGCTCGACGTCGACGCGCAGGGCCTCGATGTGATGGACAGGAAGCTGCTCGAGGCGGTCGTCCACCGCTTCGACGGCGGCCCGGTCGGGCTCGACAACGTCGCCGCCGCGATCGGCGAAGAGGCCGGGACGATCGAGGACGTGATCGAGCCCTACCTGATCCAGCAGGGCTACCTGCAGCGCACGCCGCGCGGACGGATCGCGACGCCGGCGGCGTACCGGCACCTGGGCGTGCTGCCGCCCGCCCGCAGCGCCGGGCTGTTCGGCGACGACTTGTCCTGAGACCGACAGCTTGCGCGCGGCAGGGGATGGAGCGATTCGGGCTGAAGCGGTGAGCCGGTCGGCCATGGCGTCACCGGCTGGAACCGCGGGTCGCCGAACTGCCAGCGCATGAAGCTCCCGACATCGGCATCGCTTTCCCGCCTGCCGCTCGGTGCATGGCCATCACCGCCGCCGGGCGAATCAGGGGCCGCCGGCATCTCGCGGCGCGCCGGCCTTCCCGCCCGGTCGGCCGCCGCGCGCGCCTTCGTCCTTGCCGAAGAACGCGGACGGCGACTTGCCGAAGGTCCGCCGGAACATCGCCGAGAACGCGCTCTGGCTGCTGTAGCCGAGTTCGGCGGCGACGCGCGAGAGCGGCCAGCCGCGGGCGACGAGCGGGGCGGCGTGCGCCAGGCGCATCTGCTGGCGCCACGCCGCGAAGGTCGTGCCGAGCTCGTCGGTGAAGAGCCGGGCGAGCGTCCTCGCGCTGGCACCGACCCGCGGCGCCCATTCGTCGAGCGTCAGGGTCGAGGCCGGATCCTCGATCAGCGCCGTGCAGAGCGCCGAGAGCCGCTTGTCGCGCGGCAGGGCGAGATCGACGCGGAGCGTCTCGGCGATGCGCAGCTCGTCGAGGATCAGGTCGCTGACGAGGCGCTCGCGCCGGGCGTCGGCCTCGGTCGGCAGCGAGCCGAGATCGGCGATCAGCTCGCGCAGCAGGTGCGACACCTCGACGACGCGGCAGGCGTCGGCGGGCAGGCTGCTTTGCGCCGGCAGCACGTAGAGCGAGCGCATGTGCGCTTCCTCGAGAATCGCGACGGCGTGCATCACACCGGCCGGAATCCAGATCGCCCGCGACGGCGGCACGACCCAGGTCGCCTCGGCCGTCGCGACGCGGACGACGCCGGTCGAGGTGTAGAGGAACTGGTGCCAGCGATGCGTGTGCGCCGGCAGCAGCGCGTCGTTGGCGAGGTCGCGGGCGATCAGGCGCACCGGCCGCGCGGGCGACGGCGCGTGCTCGGGAAGGTTGACCTGGCGGTGCTTGATGACGCGCGGCATGGCGGGCGGCTCCGGTGGCTTG
>CAZZWY010000268.1:1610-6337 GCA_964657785.1 uncultured Acetobacteraceae bacterium | reverse complement strand
CTGCGCGTTGCGACCCGAGCCGGTCGCGCCGTTCGCGGCGCAGCGCCGCGGCGGCGGTTTCGGCAGGGTCGGGCGGGGCGACCGCTGCAGGGACAGCCGCGGCCGCCGGCTCGAGCGCCGAGTCGCTTTCACGCGGCGGCGGGTGGGCGTCGCTTTCCGAGGGCGCCCAGCGCAACTGCCGCACGCCGAGCGAATGGATCGTCGCGATCTGCTCGGGCGAGGTGATGCGGAAGTTGCTGAGGGGAAACGGGTGCGACATCCAGCCGCCGTCGAGCTGGATGAACATGCCGATCCGCAAGCTGTCGACGTCGATCGTCTCGTAGGATGTCGCAGTTTTCATTGTCCTGTCCCGACCGGGCAAGAGGCAAAAGCCGTCCACCGCCATATCGGCCCGCCCGGGGATGACTTGAATCGCCCGACCGCGGCCGCCGCCCGTCGCCGCATCCAGGGTTCGACCCCGACCGTATCTGTCGCGTCACCTCGCCCGCAAAGAATCGCTCATGCCCGCCAACACCGCCACCGTCGTCAACTGGGTCGAACAGGGCTATGTGCCGGATCGGGTGATCCGGCTCGGCATCCGGCGCCTGCTCAAGGCCCGCCTCGCCGAAGTCGGGGACGACGACCCCGCACGCGCCGCGGAGCTGGGCCGAGCGTTCCTCGCGGACCTGCGCAGCGCGCCGCTCGCCTTGCTGCCCGAGAAAGCGAACGAGCAGCACTACGAAGTTCACGCGGCCTTTTTCGAAGCCGTGCTCGGACCGCACCGGAAATACAGCGGCTGCTGGTGGCCGGACGACGTGCGGACGCTCGGCGAGGCGGAGGCGGCGGCGCTGGCCCTCAGCTGCGAGCGCGCCGGCATCGCCGACGGCCAAAACGTGCTGGAACTCGGCTGCGGCTGGGGCTCGCTCACGCTCTGGATCGCCGGGCACTACCCCGCGTGCCGCATCACCGCGCTTTCCAATTCGCAGTCGCAACGTGAGTTCATCGAAGCGCAAGCGGCGCAGCGCGGCCTGAGCAACGTGCGGGTCGTGACGCGCGACTTCAACGATTTCGAGACCGCCGAGCGCTTCGACCGCGTCGTCTCGATCGAGATGTTCGAGCACCTGCGCAACTGGCCGAGGGCGTTCGCGAAGGTGGCGCGCTGGCTCAGACCCGGGGGCCGGTTCTTCATGCACGTCTTCGCGCATCGCGGAGCGCCCTATCCCTTCGTCGAGCGCGACGCGAGCGACTGGATGAGCCGGCACTTCTTCTCCGGCGGGATGATGCCGAGCGACGATCTGGCGCTGCGGTGCCAGGACGACCTGCGTCTGCTCGACCGCTGGCGGTGGAACGGCACCCACTACCAGCGCACCGCCGAGGCCTGGCTCGAGCGCCTGGACGAGCGCCGCGAGGCGCTGATGCCGTTGTTCGAAGCGACCTACGGCGCGGACGCGGCAGTCTGGTGGATGCGCTGGCGCCTCTTCTTCCTGTCGTGCGCCGAGCTGTTCGGCTTCGACGGCGGCCGTCAATGGTGGGTCAGCCACTACCTTTTCGAGCCGCGGGCCGCGGCGCCCCATGGCTGAGCCGGCCGCGCTCCTGCCCGCCGCACTGGTCGCGCTCGCCGCGCCGGTCGTGCTCGCACTGGCGACCTGGTGCGCGAGCCTCGCGCGTCGCGACGTGAGCCTCGTCGACCGCGTCTGGGGCGTGATGATCGCCTCGTCGGCGAGCGCCTGCGCCCTCGCGTTGCCCGAGGCGGGCGACCGGCGGGTTGCCATGCTGCTGCTCGTCTGGGTCTGGGCGATCCGGCTGAGTGCCTACGTCACCTGGCGCAACTGGGGCCATGGCGAAGACCGGCGTTATCAGGAGATCCGGGCACGCAATCAGCCGGGCTTCGCGGTGAAGAGTCTCTACCTGATCTTCGGCCTGCAGGCGGTCCTCGCCTGGCTCGTCGCGACGCCGTTCCTGGCGGGCCTGGCGCGGCCTGCGCCGCTCGGCGGCCTCGACGTCGTCGGCCTCGCGCTCGCGGCCTTCGGCGTGGTCTTCGAGGCCATCGGCGACCAGCAGATGGCGCGGTTCAAGGCCGATCCGGCCCACCGTGGCGCCGTGATGGACCGGGGCGTCTGGCGCTACACCCGGCATCCGAACTACTTCGGCGAATGCTGCATCTGGTGGGGGCTCTGGCTGGTCGCGCTCGGCGGCGCCGGCTGGAACGGCGCGTGGTGGAGCGCGATCTCGCCGATCGTCATGACCGTGCTGCTGCTGAAGGTCTCCGGCGTGTCGCTCCTCGAGAAGGACATCGCCGAACGCCGCCCCGCCTACCGCGATTACGTGGCACGCACCAATGCCTTCTTCCCGGGGCCGCGCCGCGCGAAGCCGCGGGCGTGATGCGCAGGCAGCGGCCCGCAGGCAACTCGAATAGGATCGATGCATGAGTCACCCAGCGCTTTTCCCTCGTATCGCTCCGCTGCTGACCGTCGCTGCCTTCGTGGCCGCCTGCGGCAGCCCCGCCACCCCCGGCGGCTCCGCCCCGGCACAGCCGGTCACGCTCGCGCCGAAGGTCGATCTGCCGCGCTACATGGGCGACTGGTACGTCATCGCGAGCATCCCGACCTCGCTCGAGGACGGCGGCTACAACGCCAAGGAGTCGTACCGCCTCGAGCCGGACGGCCGCATCGCGATCACCTTCACGTTCAACGACGGCGGGTTCGCCGGCCCGCTCAAGACCTATCATTCGACGGGCAGCGTGCCCGATGCCCGCACACCCGCCATCTGGGACGTGCAGTTCGTCTGGCCCGTCAAGGCCGACTACCGCATCTCGTACCTCGCGAGCGACTACAGCCAGGTCGTCGTGACCCGCGAGAAGCGCGACTACGTCTGGATCATGGCCCGCACGCCGACGATCGCCGACGCCGACTACCAGCGGCTGGCCGCGATCGTGGCACGCGAGGGCTACGATCCGAAGAAGCTGAAGCGGGTGCTTCAGGCCAGCGGGAAATGAGCAGGGCTCAGGGGGCCGGCTTCTTCTCCACATGCCCCCCGAACTGAAACCGCATCGCCGACAGCAGCTTGTTCTGGAAGTCGGCCTCGCCGCGTGAGCTGAAGCGGGCGTAGAGCGCCGCCGTCAGGACCGGGACGGGGACGGCTTCGTCGATGGCGGCCTTGATCGTCCAGCGGCCCTCGCCCGAGTCGGAGACGGCGCCGGAGAAGTTGCCGAGCGCCGGATCGTCGTGGAGGGAGATGGCGGTGAGGTCGAGGAGCCACGACGCGATGACGCTGCCGCGGCGCCAGACTTCGGTCACGTCCTGCAGCTTGAAGTCGTACTGGTAGTGCTCGGGGTCGCGCATCGGCGTCGTTTCGGCGTCGAGGTCGTGCGAGCGCTTGCCGATGTTCGCCCCTCGCAGGATGCCGAGGCCTTCGGCGTAGGCGGCCATCATCCCGTACTCGATGCCGTTGTGAACCATCTTGACGAAGTGCCCGCCGCCGCTTTCGCCGCAGTGCAGGTAGCCCTGCTCGGCGGTGCCGTCGCCGGCGGCGCGGCCCGGCGTCCGCGGGATGTCGCCGATGCCGGGCGCGAGCGTCGCAAAGATCGGATCGAGCCGCGCGACGGCCGCGGCGTCGCCGCCGATCATCATGCAGTAGCCGCGGTCGGCGCCCCAGACGCCGCCGCTGGTGCCGACGTCGACGTAATGGACCCCGCGTTCCTTCAGCTCGCGAGCGCGGCGGATGTCGTCGACGTAGTAGGAGTTGCCGCCGTCGATCAGGATGTCGTCGGCCTCGAGCGCCGGCAGCAGTTCGGCGATGGTGTCGTCGACGACCGCCGCAGGCACCATCAGCCAGAGCGCCCGCGGCTTCGCGAGCTTGGCCACCAGATCGGCCAGCGACGCCGATCCGGTCGCCTGCTCCTTCTCCATCGCCTGCACCGCCGCCGGCATGCGGTCGAAGACCACGCAATCGTGTCCGCCGCGCAGGAGCCGGCGGACCATGTTCGAGCCCATCCGGCCGAGGCCGATCATTCCGAGTTGCATCGAGTACTCCAAAAACAGGTGCCGAATGCCGGCGATTCCGGATCGTAGTTCGGCCCGGCGGGTTCTGCCGGCGCGGCATACTGGCTCGACCAAGCGCGGAAGTCGCCGCCGCCCCGGAACGACCCGACCATGCCCGACATCAGCCTCGCCGACATCGAAGCCGCCGCCGCGCGCATCGCGCCCCACGTCCGCCGCACGCCGCTCTGGGTGCTGCCGAGCAGCGCGTTCGGCCTGCCCGACGGCGGCGCGCCGTTCGAGGTCTGGCTGAAGCTCGAGCACCTGCAGCGCGCCGGCAGCTTCAAGGCGCGCGGCATGTTCAATCGGCTGCTGAGCCACCCGATTCCCGCGGCGGGCGTCATCGCGGCCTCTGGCGGCAATGCCGGGATCGCGACCGCCGTGGCGGCACGGGCGCTCGGCGTCAGGGCGGAGATCTTCGTGCCGTCGATCAGCGCTGCGGCCAAACGCGAGCGGCTGGCGGCGCTCGGCGCGACGGTGGTGGTGGGCGGTGCCGCCTATGCCGACGCGCTCGCGGCCTGCGAGGCACGCCAGCGCGACACCGGCGCGCTGATGACGCATGCCTACGATCAGCCCGAGGTCGTGGCCGGGGCCGGTACCCTGGCGCGCGAGATCGAGGCCCAGCAGGGCGTCCCGGACACGCTGCTCGCGAGCGTCGGCGGCGGCGGGCTCGTCGCCGGCATCGCCGCCTGGTTCGAGCGCCGCAGCCAC
>CAZZWY010000268.1:0-1600 GCA_964657785.1 uncultured Acetobacteraceae bacterium | reverse complement strand
GCTTGCGGCCCTGTTCGCCGCGCTGAGGGCCGGGCTCGAACCGGCGCTCGCGCCGACGCTCTTTCAGGCCCGCGCGGCCGGGCAGCCGGTCGATGTCGACGTGGCCGGCATCGCCGCCGATTCGCTCGGCGCACGCCGCCTCGGCCGTATCGCCTGGGAGACCCTCCAGCGCCACGGCGCCGACGCGCTGCTGCTCGACGATCCTTCCATCCGTCGGGCGCAGGAATGGCTCTGGTCCGAACTCAGGCTCGCGGTCGAGCCGGCCGCCGCGCTGCCGCTGGCCGCGCTGCAGACCGGCATCGTGCGCCCTCGCGCCGGCGAGCGGGTCTGCCTGATCGTCTGCGGCGCCAACCTCGACCCGGCGAGCCTGCCGTCCGCCGTCCCGCCCGCGCTCGGCCCCGCCTGACGACCGTCGGCGCGGCTCAGAGCGTGGACAGCTTCCCGCTGCGCACCTTCACCGCACCTGCCACCTTGCAGACGCTGCGCCCGGCGCGCACGTAGCGCACCGACTCGCGCGCGAAGAGCAGCCCGTCGGTGCGGCTCGCGACCGGGTGCGCCGTGCCCTCGAGCGGGTCGACGACCTCGAAGACGACCTCGCCGGCACGGATCCGGTCGCCGATCTCGCGCAGGTAGACGACGACACCGGTCACCGGCGCGCGCAGGACGTCGGTGGCGTCGAGCGGCGTGGCCGGACCGACCAGCGGCGGCAGCGCCGGCGCCGGCAGGTCGACGATGCCGCGGTGGGCGAAGAAGGCGACGAGCGCCTCGGCGTCGGCGCGCGCGAGCGGGTCGCTCACGTCGGCCAGGCCGCGGAGTTCGAGCGTGACGCTCATGCAGCCGAGCGGCACCGGGTGGCGGCCGCGAAAGCGCGCCTCGAGCTGCCACCAGGTCTGCGAACACGCCTCGTCGAACGGGTTGTCGCCGGACTCGGTCGCGAGCAGCGAGGCTTGCGCGCCGGTGTAGCGCGCGAGCGGCTCGACCTGCGGCCAGAGCGCCGTGCCGGTGTAGAGGTGGACGAGCGCTTCGCAGTCGCAATGCAGGTCGAGCACCACCTCGGCATCGCAGGCGAGCGAGAGCAGGATCTTGCGCTGGCTCGTCAGTTCGGTGTCCGCGGGGAGTCCCGCCACCACTTCGCGCAGCGCCGCACGGATGACCGCCGCATTGGCTGCGGCGTCGTCGCCGAGCCGTCCCTCGAGCAACGGCAGCACCGGCTCGAAGAGGGCCGGATAGTGCCGGTTGAAGTTTTCCCCGCTCGTCAGGTCGAAGCGGCCTTCGTTCGTCAGCAGCACGGTCTGGCCGAGGCCGATCGGGTTGGCGACCGGCACGACGACGATCTCGCCACGCAGTCGCCCCTCTGCCTCGAGCGCCGCGAGACGTTGGCGCAGGTGGTGCGCGGCGAGCATGCCCGGCAGCTCGTCGGCATGCAGCGACGCCTGGACGTACACCTTGCGCCCGGTGTCCGCCGGGCCGTAGTGGTGGCTGGTGATCTCGCGCCGCGTGCCCAGCGGCGTGCCCTGCAGGGGATGATGTCGGGTCCGCATGGCGCCTCCGGTGGATCGCGCACTGTAGACGCGCCGCCGGTCCTCGACCGCGGCGCGAC
>CAZZWY010000267.1:0-6361 GCA_964657785.1 uncultured Acetobacteraceae bacterium | reverse complement strand
GGCGCCCAGGCCTACGACGCGATGAACATCGTCGCGACCGCGATCGGCAAGATCAAGCTGAGCGGCACGCTCGACGCCGATCGACGGGCCTTGCGCGATGCCCTGCCGGCAGTGACCCACACCGGTGCGACCGGTCCCTTCAAGTTTCGCCAGGCGACCGGCCGCGACGGCAAGCCGGCCGGCTACGACGCCCAGCAGGCCGCGATCGTGAGCGTGACCAAGGCCGGCAAGTACCTGATCGAGAAGTAGCCGATCGCGCCCTGCCGCTCGTCTGCCTGCAGGCGGCGGAGGGGGCCACTCTCCCCGCCACTTCAGATGCTCGCACAGCAACTTCTCAACGCCCTCTCTCTCGGCTGCGTCTATGCGCTGTTCGCGCTCGGGTTCACGCTCGTGTTCGGCGTGCTCGGGGTGATCAACCTCTCGCACGGCGCGATCTTCATGATCGGCGCCTACGCCGCGTTGCAGGTCGTGACCCGGTTCGGCTTCCCGCTCTGGGGCGCGCTCGTCGCCGCCTTTGTCGTCGCGGGCGCCGTCGGGCTGGCGATCGACGTGCTGGTCCTGAAGCCGCTGAGGAAGCGCAATGCCCCCCACCTCATCCCGATGATCGCGACCATCGGCCTGGCGATCTTCTTCAACAGCGCCTCGCAAGGCCTCTTCGGCGCCGAGAACCTGCGTTTCCCGGCCGACATCGTCCCCGACCGGCAGCTCCGCTTCGGCGGGGTTCAGATCAGCGTGCTCGAGGTCGGGATCATCGCCCTCTCCTTCGTCCTGATGGCCGGCCTGCTGCTCGTGATGCGCCGGACGCAGCTCGGCCGCGCGCTGCGGGCGATCGCGGAATCGCCGAAGGCCGCGGCGCTGCTCGGCATCGATGTCGAGGGTCTCTTCTATCTGACGTCGTTCAGCGCCGCGGCGCTCGGTGGGGTGAGCGGGGTCCTGATCGCCCTCTATTCGAACGCCGTCTTTCCGCTGATGGGACAGCCGATGCTGCACAAGGGGATCGCGGTGATCATCCTCGGCGGCATGGGCGACATCCGCGGCGCGCTGATCGGCGGCCTCTTTCTCGGTTTCGCCGAAGTCATGTCGGTCGCCTACATCGGCTCGACGATGCGCGACGCCGTCGCCTTCGGGCTGCTGTTTCTCGTCCTGCTGCTGCGCCCGCAGGGCATGTTCGGCCGGGTGCTGGAGCGCAAGGCATGAGGCTCGAGGCTGGGGGCGGGGCCTGACATGGACTGGTTCGCCGACTTCTGGTCGATCTACAGCAACCTGGTGCTGACGATCGGCATCAACGCGCTGCTGGCGCTGTCGATCTGGCTCACGCTTTCGTGCGGCCTCCTCGCGATGGCGAATGCGGCCTTCATGGGGCTCGGCGCCTACACCGCGTCGATCCTGACGATGAGCTTCGCCGCGCCCTTCCCGCTCGCACTCGCGGGCGGCATCGCCGTGCCGACCGCGGTGGCGCTCCTCATCGGCGGCCCGACGCTGCGGCTCTCGGGCGTCTACCTCGCGATGGCGACGCTCGGCTTCGGCGAGGTCGTCCGCGTCCTGATCCTCAACGCCGAACGCTGGACCGGCGGGGCGCTCGGGCTGAACGGCATTCCGCAGTCGACACAGTGGTGGCATGTCGTCGCAGCGCTCGTCGGCGTGCTGCTGGTCCTCTGGCGGCTGCGCCGGTCGCGGATCGGCCGGGCATTCGAAGCGATCAAGGAAGACACGGTGGCCGCCTCGCTGATGGGCATCGGCGTGATGGCGCACAAGATGCTCGCCTTCGCCCTCGGCGCCGGCATCGCTGGCCTCGCCGGCGCGCTCAATGCCCACCTGACCTTCTTCATCGGCCCGAGCGAATACGGCTTCGACCGCGGCGTCGACATCCTGACAATGGCGATCCTCGGCGGCACCGGCGGCCTCACGGGACCGGTGCTGGGCGCGGCGATCGTCACGCTGCTGCCCGAGGTGCTGCGCAGCTTCCGCGACTTCCGCACCATGATGAACGGCGCGATTTTGGTCGTGATCGTGCTCTTCCTGCCACGCGGCCTCTGGGACCCGCAGCGTTGGCGGCAGTGGTTTCCGAAGCGCGGGAAGCTGGCCCAGGCCATCGTCGCGACAGGGGCGCGCTGATGTTGCGCCTCGCGAACGTCTCGAAGCGTTTCGGCGGCCTGACGGTGCTGCAGGACGTGAGTTTCGAAGTGCCGGCCGGCAAGGTCTTCGGCCTGATCGGGCCCAACGGCGCCGGCAAGACGACGGTCTTCAACCTCATCACCGGCCTGCTCGCGCCCTCCGGGGGCACGATCGCCTTCGAAGGCGAGAGCCTGCTTGGCAAGCCGCCGCACGCCATCACCCGCGCCGGGCTCGGCCGCACGTTCCAGAACATCCGCATCTTCAAGGAGATGAGCCTGCTCGAAAACGTCGTCGTCGGCATGCACGCGCACCTCGACTACGGTGTCCCCGGCTGGCTCTTTTCGCTGCCGAACTTTCGCGCCCAGGAGCGCCGGGCACGCGACAAGGCGCTCGAGCTGCTCGGCTGGGTGGGCCTCGCCGACAAGGCCGGCGACCTCGCCGACAAGCTCTCCTACGGCGAGCAGCGCAAGCTCGAACTCGCCCGCGCGCTCGCGACCGAACCGAAGCTGCTGTTGCTCGACGAGCCGGTCGCCGGCATGAACACCGGCGAAAAGGTGGACCTGATGGGCGAGATCACCCGGATCGCGCAACGCGGCTACACCATCTTCATGATCGAACACGACATGCGCTTCGTGATGGGCCTGTGCGAACGCATCGCGGTGCTGAATTTCGGCCGGATCATCGCCGAGGGAACGCCGGCCGAGATCAAGAACAATCCCGACGTCATCGAGGCCTATCTCGGTCGCGAAGACGACGAAGTGCCTGCATGACGGCGTTGTTGCAGGTGCGCGACCTGCAGGTCGCGTATGGCCCGATCAATGCCGTCCAGGGCATCAGCTTCGAGGTCCATGAGGGCGAGATCCGGACGCTCGTCGGGGCCAACGGCGCGGGCAAGTCGACGACGCTGCTCGCGTTGTCCGGTCTGGTCCGACCCCGCTCCGGGTCGATTCGGTTTGCCGGCGAAGATCTGACCGCGTCCAGGACACACCAGATCGTCGAGCGGGGGCTCGTGCAGGTGGCCGAGGGCCGGGCGATCCTGACCACGCTCAGCGTGCGCGAAAACCTCGAGCTCGGTGCTTACCGCCGCAAGGACCGGCGCGAGATCGCGAGCGATCTCGAGCGGGTGCTGCACCTCTTTCCCCGGCTGAAGGAACGCATCGACGGCCTGGCGGGCAATCTCTCCGGCGGCGAACAGCAGATGCTCGCCATCGGCCGAGCGCTGCTCGCGAAGCCGCGCCTGCTGCTCCTCGACGAGCCGTCGATGGGCCTGGCCCCGATCATCGTCCAGGAGATCTTCCGCACGCTGCGCGAGATCAACCGCGAGGGCCTCACCATCTTCCTGGTCGAGCAGAACGTGCGCCAGGCGCTGAAGATCGCGCAGCACGGCTATGTGCTCGAGAGCGGCCGCATCGTGCTCGAGGGCAGCGGCAACGCGCTGCTGAACGATCCGCAGGTGCTGGCGGCCTACATGGGCGGCTAAGGACCTGTGAACGACGCCGCCGGCAAGCCGTTCTCCGGCAAAGCCGCAGTGGACGGGCGGGGTGCGAAGGCGTAACGTGTCCGAAGTCACGAAGCGCCCCTCGATGAACATGAATCCTGCCGCATCCCCACCCGCCTCGAAGATCGCGACCGTGCTGCGCGTCACCAGCGGCAACTTTCTCGAGATGTTCGATTTCTTCCTGTTCGGCTTCTACGCGCCGTACATCGCGAAGACCTTCTTCCCGTCGGCGAACGAGTTCGCCTCGCTGATGTTCACGTTCATGACGTTCGGTGCGGGCTTCCTGATGCGGCCGCTCGGCGCGGTGCTGCTCGGCGCCTACGTCGACCGCATCGGCCGGCGCCGCGGATTGATCGTCACGCTCGGCATCATGGCGTGCGGCACGGTGCTGATCGCCTTCGTGCCGGGCTACGCGACGATCGGCGTGCTCGCCCCCATCCTGGTGCTGATCGGCCGGCTGCTGCAGGGATTCTCCGCCGGCGTCGAACTCGGGGGGGTCTCGGTCTACCTCTCCGAGATGGCGACGCCGGGACGCAAGGGCTTCTTCGTGAGCTGGCAATCGGCCAGTCAGCAGGTCGCGATCATCGTCGCGGCGGCGATCGGCTATGCCCTCGGCAAGCTGCTGTCGCCGGCGCAGATCGGCGACTGGGGCTGGCGCGTGCCGTTCTTCATCGGCTGCATGATCGTGCCGTTCCTCTTCGTGATCCGCCGCAAGCTCCAGGAGACCGAGGAATTCCTCGCCCGCAAGCACCGGCCGGCGCTGCGCGAGATCTTCGCCTCGATGCTGCGCAACTGGGGCACCGTCATCGCCGGCATGATGCTGGTCGCGATGACGACGGTGTCGTTCTACCTGATCACCGTCTACACGCCGACCTTCGGCAAGAACGTGCTGAAGCTGAGCACCGAAGACAGCCTCGTCGTCACGTTCTGCATCGGCATCTCGAATTTCTTCTGGCTTCCGGTGATGGGCGCGCTGTCCGACCGGGTCGGCCGAAAGCCGCTGCTGATCGGCTTTACCTTGCTCACGATCATCAGCGCCTACCCGGCCATGCGCTGGCTCGTCGAGGCGCCGAGCTTCGGTCGCATGCTGGAGGTCGAACTCTGGCTCTCGTTCCTCTACGGCAGCTACAACGGCGCGATGGTCGTCGCCCTCACCGAAGTGATGCCGGTGGACGTCCGCACGGTCGGCTTCTCGCTCGCCTACAGCCTGGCGACGGCGCTCTTCGGCGGCTTCACGCCCGCCATCGCGACCGCGCTGATCGAAGCGCTGCACGACCGCGCCGCGCCCGGGCTCTGGATGACCTTCGCGGCCGTCTGCGGGCTGATCGCGACCCTGATCCTCTACCGCCGCCAGAGCCCCGACTACGGGTTGCGCGGCGCCAGCCTGGCGCGCTGAGCGCGGCCATCTCGACGCGATCTCTTCTCGACGCCGTCCGTCCCGACCTTCGTCCGATCGCCCTGCAGGAACCCGCCGCATGAAGAAGAACACCGCCGAGTTGTCCGTGGCAGAGAAGGCTCTGCGCGACGCCGCGCTCGACTACCACGCCCACCCGGTCCGCGGCAAGATCAAGGTCGCGCCCACCAAGCCGCTCAGCAACCAGCGCGATCTCTCGCTCGCCTACTCGCCCGGCGTCGCCTACGCCTGCCTCGCGATCGAGGCCGACCCGGCGCTCGCGGCCGAATACACCTCGCGCGGCAACCTCGTCGGCGTCGTGACCAACGGCACCGCGGTGCTCGGACTCGGCGACATCGGCCCGCTCGCCGGCAAGCCGGTGATGGAGGGCAAGGGCTGCCTCTTCCAGAAGTTCGCCGGCATCGACGTGTTCGACATCGAACTCGCCGAACACGACCCCGACAAGCTCGTCGACATCATCGCCGCGCTCGAGCCGACGCTCGGCGGCATCAACCTCGAGGACATCAAGGCGCCCGAGTGCTTCTACATCGAGAAGAAGCTGCGCGAGCGCATGAAGATTCCGGTCTTCCACGACGACCAGCACGGCACTGCGATCATCTCCACCGCCGCGCTGCTGAACGGCCTGGAGCTCGTCGGCAAGCAGATCGGCGAGGTGAAGGTCGCCGTCTCGGGCGCCGGCGCCGCCGCGATCGCCTGCCTGGACCTGATGGTCGAGCTCGGCGTCCGGCGCGAGAACATCTTCGCCTGCGACTCCAGGGGCGTGATCCACGATCGGCGCGAGGACAAGCTCGACGCGTCGAAGCTGCGCTACGTGCAGAAAACCGCCGCGCGAACGCTCGCCGACATCATGGACGGCGCCGACGTGATGCTCGGCTGCTCCGCGGCAGGCGCCGTCACCGCCGAGATGGTGAAATCGATGGCGCCGCGACCGATCATCCTCGCGCTCGCCAACCCCGAGCCGGAGATCCGCCCCGAACTCGCGAAGGCCGTACGCCCCGACTGCATCATCGCGACCGGCCGGTCGGACTACCCGAACCAGGTCAACAACGTCCTGTGCTTCCCCTACATCTTCCGCGGCGCGCTCGACAGCGGTGCGACCTCGATCACCGAGGCGATGAAGGTCGCCTGCGTGCGCGAGATCGCCGACCTGGCGAAGGCCGAGATCAGCGCTGAAGTCGCGACCGCCTACCCCGGCCGGGAGCTGCGGTTCGGGGCCGACTACCTGATCCCGACGCCCTTCGATTCGCGCCTGATCCTGCGGATCGCCCCGGCCGTCGCGCTCGCGGCCGAAGCGTCGGGCGTCGCGACGCGGCCGATCGCCGACATGGCGGCCT
>CAZZWY010000266.1:0-6362 GCA_964657785.1 uncultured Acetobacteraceae bacterium | reverse complement strand
GGCCTCGTCGTTGAGACGAAACGACCGGTTGTCGAAATTGGTCGAGCCGAGCGAGGTGAGCGTGCCGTCGACGATCATCACCTTGCAGTGAAACATCGTCGGCGCGTACTCGGCGATCGTTGCGCCGGCGAGCAGGAGCGGCCCCCAGTCGGCCCGCGAGGCCGAGCGCACCGTCTCGCTGTCCATGTGGGCACCCGGCACGACGATGCGCACTTTCACGCCGCGGCGCAGCGCCGTGACGAGCGCTCCCCGCGTCAGCGCGTCGGGAACGAAATAGGCGGCCGAAAGATCGATCGACCGCGTCGCCGCGGTGATCGAGAAGAGGTACATGAGCTGCATGCTCTCGGCCCCGCCGTTCGGCGAGCTGCTGAACATCTGCGCCCGGCTCGGGCCGTGCTCCTCGAGCACCGGGAAGTACGGCGGCCCGTGCAGCACATGGCCGGTGAGCTTGATCCAGTTGTCGAGAAACACCGCCTGCATCTGCGCGACGACCGGCCCGTCGATGCGCACATGGGTGTCGCGCCAGTGGTCCGGGTCCTGTGCGTGGCCGCGCCACTCCTCGGCGATGCCGACGCCGCCGGTGAAGCCGACCCGGCCGTCGACGATCAGCAGCTTGCGGTGGGTGCGGTTGTTCAGGCGCCCGAGGTCCGTCAGCCGCGGCGGATGAAAGCGCTGCACCTCGGCACCGGCGGCGGTCATCTGGTCGATCAGCGCCGCGTCCATCTTGGCGCTGCCGACCCAGTCGAGCAGCACGTGGGTGCGCACGCCGCGCCGCGCCGCGTCGGCAAGCGCCGTGGCGAATTCGCGACCGATGGCGCCCGACCAGTAGATGTAGGTCTCGAAGGTGATCGATTCGCGCGCGCCGCGGATCGCCTCGAGCATCGACGGGAAGATCTCGTCGCCGTTGAGCAGGATCGCCGGCACGTTGCCGTGCGTGAACGGCGGCCCGAGCAGGACGCCCAGCTCGTGCTCGAAGCGCGGGTCGTCGACGTTGTAGACCCGGTGCATGGTGCGCTCGACCTCCTTCTCGCCGGTCGTGAAGTTGAGGACGACGAGGCCGGCGACGACGGCGAGGCAGAAGCCGGCGAAGAAGAGCCCCAGACCGCGGGTGCGGGACGTTGCAGAGTTCATGTTGAGTCGGTCACCGAGCGTGTGCGCCCCATCGGGCATGCCGGATTCTCCCGTGCGCGGCACGGCGACTCCCCTGGGTCACGACCCCGATCCCCGGGGGGACGCGCTCGTTCCCCTCGGGGACGACGACCTGCGGCGGAGCCCGCTCAACGAGTGCGCCGCGCCAGGATCTTCCGCAGCCGGTCGCCCAGCACCTCGACCTCGACCGGCTTGGTCAAGAGATGCATGTGGGCGCCGAGGAACTTCTCGGTCGCCGGCTGTCCGGCGAATCCGGTCAGGAAGACGATCGGCATGCGAGGCCGGAGCTTGCGCGCGAGCTCGGCGAGCTGGCGCCCGTTCATCCCCGGCAACCCGACGTCGGTGAGCATCAGATCGATGCCGCGGCCGCTCTCGAGCACCCGGAGGGCCGCCGGCCCGTCGGCGACGGCGATGTGCCGGTAGCCGAGCTCACCGAGAATTTCGGCCTGCAGCTCGCGCAGCGCGTCGTCGTCCTCGACCAGCAGGATCATCTCGCCGGTCGCGTCGAAGGCTGCGAAGGCGCTCTCGGGCGGCTTCGGCGCGGCATCGCTCGACGCATCGCGCGGCAGGTAGAGCGTGACGGTCGTGCCGTGGCCGACCTGGCTGTGCAGCCGGATGTGGCCGCCGACCTGTTTCATGAAGCCGAAGACCATCGACAGGCCGAGCCCGCTCCCCTGCCCGACCGGCTTGGTGGTGAAGAACGGATCGAACGCCTTGGCGAGCACGTCCGCCGGCATTCCGCTGCCACTGTCGGCGATGCGGATCACGACGTAGTCGCCCGCGGCCACGTCGGCCTGCAACGCGGCGTAGCGCGCGTCGAGTGCGCCGTTCTCGGCCTCGACGAGCAGCCGGCCGCCGTCCGGCATCGCGTCGCGGGCGTTGATCACGAGGTTCAGCAGCGCGCTTTCGAGTTGCGCCGCGTCGCTGCGGGCGGCCCAGAGATCGCCCGCCGCGGAGATCTGCAGCGCGATGCTGGGTCCGAGCGTCCGCGCGAGCATGTCCTGCACCGAGTGCAACAACTCCGCCACCGCCACCCGCGTCACGTTGAGCGGCTGGCGGCGGGCGAAGGCGAGCAGCCGCTGGGTCAGCGCGGCGGCGCGGCGGATGCTCGATTCGGCCTGCTCGAGGAGCTTGGGCGCTTCGTCGACCCGGCCGGCGGCAAGGCGGCGCTTCGTCAGCTCGATCGACCCGAGGATCGCTGCGAGCATGTTGTTGAAGTCGTGCGCGATGCCGCCCGTCAGCTGGCCGACCGCGTCCATCTTCTGTGCCTGGCGGAGCTGATCTTCGAGGCTGGCGCGCTCGCGGGTGCGGTCTTCGACGCGGCGCTCGAGCGTCGCGTTGATCGCCTCGAGGTGCTCGCGCGCGAGCCGCTCGTCCTCGACGTCGATGTTGGAGCCGATCCAGCCCGTGACGACCCCTTCCGAATCCCGGATCGGCAGCGCGCGGGCAAGGTGCCAGCGGTAGGCGCCGTCGTGGCGGCGCAAGCGAAATTCGGCCTGATACGGTTCGCCCTGCGAGACGGCGTGCATCCAGGACTCGCGGGCGCGCGGCAGGTCCTCGGGATGCACCACCAGGGTCCAGCCCGCACCGGCCAGGTAGGCCCGATCGTGCCCGGTGTAGGTGAGCGCCTGGTCGTTGAACCAGTCGAGTTCACCGCTCGGCTGCGCTGCCCAGACCAGGGTCGGCATCGCCTGGGCAAAGGTCCGGAATTTCGCCTCGCTCAGCTTGACGATGTCGTGCGCCCGCTTGGCCGACGTGACGTCGATGCCCTCGACGAGGATGCCGGTGACGGCGCCGAGTGCGCTGCGCAGCGGCTGACAGGTGAAGTCGATGAACCGGGTCTGCGGCGGCTCGCCGGCCGCCTGCACGAGCTCGATCGGCACCGCCCGGCCGACGTGGGGCACGCCGCTGCGATAGACCTCGTCCAGCAGCTCGAAAAAGCCCTGCCCTTCGATGTCGGGCAGGGCGGTGCGTGCGCTCAGACCGATCAGGTCGCGCTGCCCCGTCAGCCTCAGATAGCTCGGGTTGGCGCTGCGAAAGACGTGTTCGGGGCCTTCGAGCACCGCGATGAAGCTGGGCGACTGCTCGAACAGTTCGCGCAGGCGCCGCACCTCGCGTTCGCGTTCGTACTGGTCGCGCTCCGCACTGCTCTGCTCGCGGATCAAGCAGAGTACGCCGGCGACGGGATCATCGCCCGAGCGGATCGGCACCCAGCAGAAATTGAGCACGACCGCCTCGTTGCGCCCGGCCCGGGTTCGCGAGATCGTGAAGTCGGTCTGCTGGGCCGTCTGCCCGCCGGCGACGCGCTCGAGCGCGTGGTCGAGGGCGGAGACCTCCTCGCGCCAGGCCTCGCGCAGCGGCAGGCCGAGCGCGGCGGGGTGCCGGTCGCCGAGCAGTTCGGCGTAGGCGTCGTTGTAGAGCAGCCGCGCCGCGCGTCCCCAGGTCACCCGCACCGGCGCCGTCGACCCGAGCACGGTGCGAACCGCGTTCTGCAACGCTTCGGGCCACAGCGCCGGCGGCCCGAGCGGCGAAGCGCTCCAGGGGTGCGCGCGCATCAGCGCACCCATGGCACCGCCGCCGTCAAGAAAGGAGGGGCTCATGCGCAAATCCTGGGACGGGAATCGGCGTCGGCGCGTCAGGCGCGCTTTCGAAAGACGATCAGGTGCTGCCAGGGCAGGCTTTCGGTGGTGCGCTCCCAGACGAGTTCAGGAACCGCCTCGGCCTCCCTTCGAACCTGCGCCTCGCTCATCTTGTGCAGCGGCTTGATCGGCACGCGGGCGTCTTCGGCGCGGTATTCGACGAAGACGACCCGGCCTCCCGGCTTCAGGGCTCGCACGATGCTCAAAAGCACTTCGTAGGGTTTCGCGAGCTCGTGGTAGACGTCGACCATGAGGGCGAGGTCGACCGACGCGGGCGGCAACCGGACGTCGTCTTCCGCGCCGAGCGAGGCTTCGATCCGGGCCGCGCCGGGCTGCTTCGGCAGCCGCTCGAGCATCCGCACCATCTCTGGCTGCACGTCGACCGCCAGCACTCTGCCCGACGCGCCGACCGCGGTCGCGAGCCGGCGCGACAGGTAGCCGGTGCCGGCACCGATGTCGGCGACCACCCTCCCGGGCGCCAGGCCCAGCGAAGCGACGAGCAGGTCGGTGCGTTCCTCCCGCCCGCGCTCCTCGCGCTCGAGCCAGGCGGCCCCCTGCCAGCCCATCACCCCGGCGATCTCGCGGCCCATGTAGCGCTGGCCGATGCCGTCCGGACTGGCGGGCTGCGAGGTGTAGCGATCGGCGTCGGCGCGGGCCGGGGCGCCGACGCCGGCCAGCAGCACGATCACGACCGCGGCGACCGCACGCACGCGCACCGGCCACGCCGGCCCGGTCCCGCGGAGCCCACCCGCGGCGCTCATCAATCCACCGGCGTCAGTTTCGCCACCGACAGCGCCAGCCATTTCATGCCGTGGCGGCCGAAATTGACCTGCGCCCGGGCGTCGTCGCCGCTGCCTTCGAGCGTCACGATCACGCCTTCGCCGAACTTGCCGTGGAAGACGCCCTGCCCCGACCGCAGCCCGTGGCTCGGCGCCTTCGGCACGACCGCCCGCGGCCGCGCCACGTCGCCGGCGCCGACGATCCCGTGCAGGCCCGAGCCGCGCTGCCAGGCGGCCTGGTAGTCGCGCTGGAAACCCGAGCCGAAGCCCTGATTCCGCGGCGTGATCCATTTCAGCGCCGCCTCGGGCAGTTCGTCGAGGAAGCGGCTCTTGACGTTGTAGCGCGTCTGGCCGTGAAGCATGCGCGTCTGGGAGAAGCTGAGGTAGAGGCGCTTGCGGGCCCGGGTGATCGCGACGTACATGAGGCGGCGCTCTTCCTCGAGACCGTCGGCGTCGGAGGCCGAGTTCTCGTGCGGGAAGAGGCCCTCTTCCAGCCCGGTGATGAAGACGCAGTCGAACTCGAGCCCCTTGGCCGAGTGCACCGTCATCAGCTGGATCGCGTCCTGCCCGGCCTGCGCCTGGTTGTCGCCGGCTTCGAGCGAGGCGTGGGTCAGGAACGCGGCGAGCGGCGACATGATCTCGCCCGTTTCGGCGTCGGGCACGACGCTCGGCAGCGGCGTCTCGATCACGCCCTCGGCCGGCTCGGCGCCGGGGGTGCTGAACTCGGCCCGCCCTTCGGTGCCCCCGCCGAAGCCGGCGCCGCCGTGCTCGTCGATCGGCAGCCCGACCGCGTCCTTGCCGAAGCCCTCCTGCGTGACGAAGCCTTCGGCGGCATTGATCAGCTCTTCCAGGTTCTCGAGCCGGTCCTTGCCTTCCTTGTCGGTCTTGTAGAACTCGACCAGCCCCGAGGCGCGCAGCATTTCCTCGATCGTGTCGCGCAGCGTCATGCCGCGCGTCGTCTCGCGCATCGCGTCGACGAGCGCGACGAAGGCCTGCAGGTTCGCGCCACCCTTGCCGGCGAGCGCGCCGACGCTCTGGTACAGGCTGCGGCCGCTGCTGCGCGCCGCATCCTGCAGTTGCTCGAGCGTGCGCGCGCCGATGCCGCGGGTCGGGAAGTTGACGACACGCAGGAAGCTCGTGTCGTCGCTCGGGTTCTCGATCAGCCGCAGGTAGGACAGCGCGTGCTTGACCTCGGCGCGCTCGAAGAAGCGCAGGCCGCCGTAGACCTTGTAGGGCAGGCCGGCGTTGAAGAGCGCCGACTCCATCACCCGGCTCTGCGCGTTGCTGCGGTAGAGGAGCGCGATGTCCGAGCGCCGGGTGCCGTCGCGGTGGAGTTGCTGGGCCTCCTCGACGAACCACTGGGCTTCGGCGAAATCGCTCGTCGCCTCGCGCACGCGCACCGGCTCGCCCGGGCCGGCCTCGGTGCGCAGGTTCTTGCCGAGGCGCTTGGTGTTGCGCGAGATGAGCTCGTTGGCGGTGTCGAGGATGTTGCCGAACGAGCGGTAGTTGCGTTCGAGCTTGATCACGTTCTCGACCCGAAACTCGCGCTCGAACGCCGCCATGTTGCCGACTTGCGCGCCGCGGAAGGCGTAGATGCTCTGGTCGTCGTCGCCGACCGCGAACACGGCGGCCTCGGGGCCCGAGAACACCTTCAGCCAGGCGTACTGCAGCCGGTTCGTGTCCTGGAACTCGTCGACGAGGAGGTGGCGAAAGCGCCGCTGGTAGTGCTCGCGCAGCGCCGTGTTGTCGCGCATCAGCTCGTAGGTGCGCAGCATCAGCTCGGCGAAGTCGACGA
>CAZZWY010000265.1:0-6363 GCA_964657785.1 uncultured Acetobacteraceae bacterium | reverse complement strand
TGGTTGCCACCGGAGAGTTCGATCACCTTCGGGTCCTTCGACGCCGAGCGCACGTCGCCATCAGCCCCATGTAGATGTTCTGCGCGACCGACATCGTCTCGAAGAAGCCCTCGATCTTGCGGTCTTCGGTGATGTAGGCGATGCCGTCCTTGACCGCCTGGCGGGCGACCCGGTAGCGTACCGGCCGGCCGCGCAGCAGGATCTCGCCGCCGTGGAAGAGGTCGCGCTTGATGAGCCCGGGTCGAAGTACTTAAACGGGCCAGCGCAAGGCAGCGGTTGGAAAGAGCCGCCCCAATGCCTGGCAGTACGCGAAGCTTGGTTGCTAAACTGGACCGAGCCGCCATGAACCGAACCCCGCTCAACTTACGCATCCGCGGAGAGCCCGAACGCGCGACCGACGAGAGGCGCATCAAGCTGTGCGGCTCGCTCGGCACGATCCCGACACGCTCAGACGTCCTGAGACTTGCCCTGGCGACGTCCCTGGAAATGTTGCTCGACGCGTCCGACGCGGATCGTCTTGCGACTGCCGGGGCTGGCAGTCGCAAGGCCTGTTGAGCGACGTGCATGGCCCTTTCTCCAGAACAAACCGCCCGCCTGGCGATCGACACCCTGTTGATGGCCGCCGGCTGGGCGGTGCAAGACATGGCGGGGTTCAATCGCAATGCGTCAGAAGGCGTGGCGGTGCGCGAGTTTCCGCTACCGACCGGGCCGTGCGACTACCTGCTTTTCGTCGGCGGCAAGGCCTGCGGCGTGATCGAAGCGAAGAAGGCGGGCGCCACGCTGAGCGGAGTAGCCGAGCAGGCGGCGCGTTACATGCAGGGCCTGCCCGCCCACCTGGCGCGGTGGGCTGACCAACTGCTGTTCGACTACGAGTCCACCGGCGACGAAACCTATTTTCGGGATACCCGCGACCCCGCGCCCCGCTCTCGCCGCGTGTTCGCCTTCCACCTTCCGGCCACCCTGCATGCCTGGTTGACGGAGGCCGACACGCTTCGGCATCGTCTGCGGCGAATGCCGCCACTGGAAGCCGCAGGCCTGCGGGATTGCCAGATCGACGCCATCACCGGTCTGGACACTTCGCTCGCGGACGACCGGCCGCGCGCGCTGATCCAGATGGCCACCGGCGCCGGCAAGACGTTCACCGCCTGCAACTTCAGCTGGCGTCTCCTGAAGCACGCCAGGGCGCGGCGCATCCTGTTCCTGGTGGATCGCAACAACCTCGGCGACCAGACGCTCAAGGAGTACCAGAACTTCGACCCCCCCGGTGCTGCCCACAAGTTCGACAAGACCTACATCGTCCAGCACCTGCACGGCAGCCGCATCGATCCCGATGCCAAGGTCGTCATCACCACCATCCAGCGCTTGTACGCCATGCTGCGCGGCGAGGAACTCGACGAATCCGCCGATGAGGCCTCGGCCTTCGAGACCTGGGGCGACACGGCATCCGACGACGAAGGCGAGCTCCGCCCGGTCGTCTACAACCCGGCGATCCCGATCGAGCACTTCGACTTCATCGTGACCGACGAATGCCACCGCTCGATCTACGGCCTGTGGCGCCAGGTGCTGGAATACTTCGACGCCCACCTCATCGGCCTGACGGCCACACCCTCCGCGCACACCATCGGCTTCTTCCGGCGCAACCTGGTCGCAGAGTACCCGTACGAGCAGTCGGTGGTCGACGGCGTGAACGTCGGCTTCGAGGTCTACCGCATCCGCACGCAGGTTTCGGAGCGCGGCGGCACGGTCGACGCCCGCTACCACGTCCCCGTGCGCGACCGCCGCACCCGGGCGCTGCGCTACAAGCAGCTCGACGCCGACCTGCCGTACGTGCGGAAGGATCTCGATGCCTCGGTGACCGTGCCCGACCAGATCCGACGGGTGCTGCAGACTTTCCGCGAGAAGCTCTTCACCGAGCTGTTTCCCGGTCGCAGCGGCCAGTGGGTGCCCAAGACGCTGATCTTCGCCAAGGACGACCACCACGCCGAGGAGATCGTCAAAGTTTGCTGGGAGGTCTTAGGCCAAGGCAACGAGTTCGCCAAGAAGATCACCTACCAGACCAGCGAGAAGCCCAAGGAGCTGATCAGGGCCTTCCGCGTGGACCCATTTCCGCGCATCGCGGTGACGGTGGACATGATCGCCACCGGCACCGACATCAAGCCGGTGGAGTGCCTGATCTTCATGCGCGACGTGAAGAGCGCGAGCTACTTCGAGCAGATGAAGGGCCGCGGCGTGCGCACCATCCACGACGCGAGCCTGCAGCAGGTGACGCCCGACGCGCAGACCAAGACCCGCTTCGTGCTGATCGACGCGGTGGGCGTGACCGACGGCAAGAAGACGCTGTCGCAGCCGATGGAGCGCAAGCGCACCGTGCCCTTCGACAAGCTGATCGACCAGATCGCACAGGGCCGGCGCGACGAGAACGCGATGTCTTCATTGGCCGCTCGCCTGGCGGCACTCGACCGGCAGATCGACACCGAAGACCGCCAGCGCATCGAAGAGGCGGCCGGTGGCCAGGGCTTGAGGGCACTGGCCCGCGGGCTGCTGGACGCCATCACGCCCGAGGTGATCGATGCGGCGGTCGTCCAGCATCACGGCAGCGCCGAAACCGCCACGCCGGCGCAAGTGAAGGCCGTGGAAGCCGAGCTGCGCGACCAGGCTTGCGCGGCGCTCGACGACCCCGCGTTGCGCAACCTGATCAAGGCGATCAAGCAGAAAGCCGACATCGTCATCGACGAAGGCACGCTCGACGTGCTGCACGTGGCCGAATACGACAAGGGCCAGTCCGAGCAGCGAACCGCGTCGTTCAAGGCCTTCATCGAGGCGAACCAGAACGAGCTGCTGGCACTGCAGATCCTGTACAGCCAGCCCTACCCCAAGCGCCGCCTCACCTACGCCAGCCTCCGCGAGCTGGCGGCCAAGCTCGCCGACCCGCCGCAGCACCTGACAGCCGCCGACGTGTGGCAGGCCTACAAGCGACTGAACGCGGCGCTGGTGCGCGGCGCGCTCAGCGACAAGGTGTTGACCGACCTGATCAGCCTGGTGCGCTTCGCGACCGGCCAGGCGGACGTGCTCGAACCGTTCGCCGCGCACGTCGAGCAGCGCTTCAACCTCTGGATCGGGCGGCAGATCAAGGCGGGCCAGGTGTTCAGCGACGAGCAGATGGCGTGGCTGAAGGCGATCAAGGACTATCTGGCCGCGAACGTCGAGATCGCCCCGGCCGACCTGGTGCGCGATCAGCCGTTCAGCGACTGGGGCGGGGTGGTGGCGGCGCGGCGATTGTTCGGGACGGAATTGAACGGAATGTTGGAAGAGTTGAGTGAGGTGTTGGTGGCATGAGAGGCGAACTTCCGGCCGGGTGGGCCAGCACCACGCTTGACGCCCTGGCGCAAATCAATCCGCCCGGCGCGGCGACGGCAGTGCCTGACGACCAAGAGGTCACCTTCGTCCCAATGGCAGCGGTGGAAGAATTGTCCGGACGGATGAGTACCGCCAATTGCCGAAAGTTCGGCGAAGTCAAGAAGGGCTTCACGCGCTTCCGAGACGGCGACGTGTTGTTCGCGAAGATCACGCCTTGCATGGAGAACGGCAAGATCACCGTTGCACGGGGGCTAAAGGGCGGCGTGGGCTGCGGCTCTACCGAGTTTCATGTGCTGCGGCCGAATGACGCTGCGGAAGCCGACTACATCCGCTATTTCTTGGTCCGCACCGCGTACCGGCGAGAGGCCCAGTCAAACATGCAAGGTGCCGTCGGACAGCAGCGCGTGCCAACCGACTTCTTGCGGCTGTCATCTATGCCGCTGGCTCCGCAGTCCGAGCAACGTCGCATCGTCTCCCGCATCGAAGAACTCTTCAGCGAAATCGACGCAGGCGAGCGCGCGCTGGAGCGGGTGCGGAAGCTGGTGGACCGCTATCGCCAGTCCGTACTGAAGGCCGCTGTCACGGGCGAATTAACGCGAGAGTGGCGATTGCAGCAGGCTGATAACAGCGAATCAGGCAGTGCTCTGCTCGAACAAATTCTGCGGAAACGACGCGCCGCATTGGGCACGAGTGCCCGCACTTCTGTGGCGTCGCCGAGCAGAATACCGGGTCTCGCGGAACTGCCTACCGGCTGGTGCTTGGCGACATTGGATCAGTTGACCATGCTTGTCACCAGTGGCTCACGCGGATGGAAGCAACTCTATTCGAAAACGGGGTCCACCTTCATTCGAGCGCAAAACATCAAGCATGACAAGCTAGAACTCGACGACGCAGCATTTGTGAATCTGGACGGCGTCAGCGAAGGACTGCGCACAAAAGTTATTACTGACGACATCTTGATCACGATCACTGGCGCCAACGTCACCAAGTCGGCACGCGTTGAAATCGATCTCGCTGATGCTTATGTGAGCCAACATGTGGCGCTTGTCCGACCCGCCAACCGAGCGCTTTCGCGCTACCTTTATCACTGGATCGTTTCTTCGGCGAACGGACGAGCGCAATTGGTGGAGGCCGCCTACGGTGCCGGCAAGCCAGGGTTGAGCCTTGATGACTTGCGTTCTGTCGTCGTACCGCTTCCGCCATTGAGCGAACAGATTCAGATTGCTGAAGTGGTTGAGGTAGAAATGTCGCGTCTGACTGCCGTATTAGCGCAAAACGCCGCCAGCGCTTGCGCATCCGCTGCGCTGCGGCAAGCGGTGCTCAAAGCTGCCTTCTCCGGCCAACTCATCCCCCAAGACCCCGCCGACGAACCCGCCTCCGCCCTGCTCGCCCGCCTCGCCGCCCAAGCCAACGACACGCCGCCTGCCCCACGCCGCCGTGGCCGCGCGCCCGCCGGCACACGCCCATGATCCGCACCGCCGAGGACCTGCTTCAGGAACTGCTGGCCGTCGACGAGTCGCACCGCATCGAGGCCAAGCGCGCATCACAGATCGACCGCTCGGTGATGGAAACCGTCGTCGCCTTCTCCAACGAGCCCGGGCTCGGCGGCGGTCATCTGCTGCTGGGCGTCGAGCGCGATCCCGACGATCTGTTCGGCACTTCCTACCGGGTGTCGGGCGTGGCCGACCCGGACAAGCTGCAATCGGAATTGGCCAGCCAGTGCGCCAGCATGCTCAACCGGCCGGTGCGCCCGCGTATCGCCGTCGAGACCTTGCGTGGCAAGACCGTGCTCGTCGTGTTCGTGCCGGAGGCCGCTTCGGGCGAGAAGCCGATCTATCTCTCGCGGCTGGGCTTGCCCCGTGGCGCCTTTCGCCGGGTGGGCTCCACCGACCAGGAAGGCAGCGAGGACGATCTGGTGGCGCTGTATGCCGGCCACCAGATCGAGACCTTCGATGGCGCGGTGCTGCCCGACACCGACCTCTCAGACATCGACCCCGCCGCGGTGCAGGAATACCGGCGCCTGCGTGAGCGCGCCAACCCCACGGCCGAGGAACTGGCGTGGAGCAACGAGGAACTGCTGCGCGCCCTGAGCGCCGCAGTGCGGCAGGGCAACGAGCTTCGCCCCACGGTGGCGGGCTTGCTGCTGTTCGGCACCGGGCCTGCGCTGCGGCGCTGCTTTCCGATGATGCGGATCGACTACATCCGCGTGCCGGGCCGGCAGTGGGTGGAGGACCCTGAACACCGGTTCGACACGCTGGAGATCCGCGCTCCGCTGCTGGTGGCCATCCGGCGTGCCGAAGGCGCGGTGCGCGATGAGCTGATGCAGTCCTTTTCGCTGCCGGAAGGCGCGCTCGCCCGCGAGGACGAGCCGGCGTTGCCGCTGCGGGTGATCCGCGAGGCCATCGTCAACGCGGTGATGCACCGCAGCTACCGCATCCACGGTGCGGTGCAGATCATCCGCTACGGCAACCGGCTGGAAGTGCGCAACCCCGGCCACTCGATCAAGGCCGAAGAGCAGCTCGGCGAGCCAGGTAGCGAGACCCGCAACCCGCGCATCGCGGCGGTGCTGCACGAGGTGAACGTGGCAGAGACCAAGGGCAGCGGCATTCGCGCGATGCGCGAGCTGATGCAGGCGCACGACCTGCTGCCGCCGACCTTCGAGTCCAGCCGCCGGCCGGACCAGTTCGTGGCCACGTTCCTGTTCCATCACTTCCTTGGGCAGGACGATCTGTCCTGGTTGCGTGGTTTGACCACCGAACCGCTGTCGGACGAAGAGGCCCGCGCGCTGGTGGTCGTGCGTGAGCTGGGCGCCATCGACAATGCAGCCTACCGCAGCGTGAACCGGACCGACACGCTCAACGCCTCGGTCCACCTGCGGCGGCTGCGCGACCTGGGCCTGCTTGCCATGAAGGGCAGCGGCAGCCGCACCTATTACGTGCCGGGTCCCGCTTTCCAGCCGGTGCCACAGACCGCCGATACCCCCCAGCCCGCGCGACAAACCCCCCA
>CAZZWY010000264.1:0-6369 GCA_964657785.1 uncultured Acetobacteraceae bacterium | reverse complement strand
CCCCAGGCGAGCGCGAGCGCCGACACGAACGACAGCAGCATCGTCGTCGCGCCCATCCAGCCGGGATAGGGCTTGATCAGCATCACGAGGAGGCTCGCGACGCAGCCCACCACCGCGCCGGTCAGCACCCGGCGCCAGGTACGCCAGGGGGCGTTGGGGGTGTCGGCGAGACTCGCGAAGATCGCTCCGCCGGAGGCCGTCAGCGCGGGGACGAAACCGCCGATGGCGCCGACCACGATCTGCACCATCGCCACGCCGAGCGCAACGCTGAACCCGTTGATGAGATGCGCCGGAATCCGCTGGATCGCGCTCGGCAGTCTCATGCCGGCGATTCTCGCCCCGGCACTCGCCACCGCCGCCCGCGCCCGGCCGCTGGAGCCCTCCCCGCTCAAGCTCGTCGCAACGCCGTGCTGCCTCGGCGGGCGCCGGCTCGGCGGGTCGCGGTCGACCGTCGCGTCCCCCGATCGGCTCGCCTCAAAGCAGTTGCAGCAGGTGCCGGATGTGGGCGGCGATGCGGCGCAGCTGCGGGTCGGGGTTTGCGGCCTGCATGCCCTCGTCGTCGACGCTCATCGCCGCGGCCTTGAGTTCCTGAACCGTCTCCGGCGGCAGCAGCGAGACGATCGCCTGCAGGACGATCCCCTGCGCCACGCATTTCGCCTCGACCTCCGCGATGCGCTGCTCGACCGGGTCCGGCGCGCGGTCGAGCTCGACGTAGTCAGGCGGGGTGTGCGGGTCCATCGATCGGGTCCATCCAGGGTCCATCGTTGCGTCGTCCGGGCGATCAGCTCGGTCGACCGCGGGCGGCGGTGCCGAAGTCATCGGCCCCGGCGCCGCGCCCCGATTCTAGCCATGCGAGGCGACGGGTTGGGCGCCCAGCGCCGTCGTGACCGCGTCCGCCAGGGTCGAGATGTCGAACGGTTTGATCAGGATCGACTTCGTCCCGAGAACCTTGCCGACCTCTGCCATGTCGGCGTAACCGGTCGCGAGGATGACCGGCAGGTCGCCGACCGCCTCGCGCGCGCGCTCGATCAGCTCCGCGCCGTTGATGCCGGGCATCGCATAGTCGACGACCAGCAGGTCTGGCCGCCGCGCGCTGATCGACGCGAGGCCGGCCGCCCCGTCGGCGGCCTCGGTGACCTCGTAGCCCATCAGCGACAGGCTCTCGACGATGACCCGCCGGACGTCGAGATCGTCCTCGACGACGAGCACCCTGCGGCGCCTGTGCCCTTCCGCGTTCGAGAGCGCCGCCATCGTTGCCGACGGGGCCGGGGCGGCGACCGGCGGAACCGGCACGCTCGGGAACCACATCTCGACCGTCGTGCCCTCGCCGAGCCGGCTCTGCAGCAGCGCCTGCCCGCCCGACTGCTTGGCGAAGCCGTAGACCTGGCTCAGGCCGAGCCCGGTGCCGCGGCCGAGCGGCTTGGTGGTGAAGAAGGGGTCGAACACCTTGGCCAGCAGGCCGGGGGCGATGCCCTCGCCCGTGTCCGAGACCGCCACGACGACATAGTCACCGGCGGGCAGGGTCGATTCGGCCGCATGCCGGCGCCGGACCGACAGCGTCAGCTGGCCGCCTCGCGGCATCGCGTCGCGCGCGTTGCCGGTCAGATTGAGCACCGCCATCTCGAGCTGATTCGCGTCGAGCCCGGCCCACGCCAGGTCGGCGTCGACCTGCAGCGACACGGCGATGCTGGAGCCGACCGACAGCTCGACCAGATCCTTGATGCCGGCGACGAGCGCCGCCACGTCGGTCGGGCGCGCGACCAGCGACTGGCGGCGCGCGCACGACAGCAACTGGCGCGTCAGGCTCGCGCCGCGCCCGACCGGACCCTTGGCGCGCGTCGCGATGGAGGCGACATTCGGCTCGATGCTGCGCCGGGCGATCATGTCGAGGCTCATGTTGACCGCGTGCAGCAGGTTGTTGAAGTCGTGGGCGATGCCGCCGGTCAGCCGCCCGAGCGCCTCCATCTTCTGCACGTGCAGCAGGGTCGCCTGGACGCGCTCGCGCTCGGCAATTTCCGCCATCAGCCGGTCGTTGGCGCTCGCGAGCTCGCGGGTGCGGGCGCCGATCCGGTCCTCGAGCTCGCGGTTCAGGCGCTCGACGGCGGCCCGCGCCTCGCCCAGGTCCTCGAGGTGCTTGCGGGTCACGTACTGGCGGGCACGGGCGCGCACCGCCGCGTCCGCGGCACTCGCGAGCGTCTGGGCGTTGACCGGGCGCTCGAGCAGGATGACGTTGCCGAGTTCCTGCAGCGATGCCGTGGCACGCCGGGAGCGGCGCTGCGCCTGCTTGGTCGCGAGGACGACGAACGGGAAGTCGGACCACGCCGGCTGTTGCTGCAACCAGTCCCCGAGCGATTTCGTGCACGAGTCGCTCAGCACCTCTTCGGTCAGGATGGCCGCCGCCCCGCCCGCTCCGAGCTGGGCGAGGAGTTCGGTCTCGCGTTCGCAGGCGATGGAGTCGATGTCGGCCGCCAGAAGCACCGATTGCACCACCGAGGCATCGCGGCCGCGAGGCGCGAAGATGACGACCCGCCGTTCCGTACTGTCGGTATTCATCGGCCTGCCGGGCGCCTGCTCATTCCGCGCTCGACGCGTCGACGGCCGGGAGAATGCGCGAATCGCTGAGCATCGGGATCACGCCGCGATACGCGGGCACGCCGCTCAGAACACCTTCGAAGTCGGTCAGTTCGGGACCGATCTCGACACCCGACTTGCCGAGCCGGAACTCGCGAATCGTGAGTTCGTGATTGTTGGTGCGGCTCTTCACGGCCGAGACGGCCTTCAGCAGGCGGCCCCTGGCCTCGAAATACCGGAACAGCAAAATCGCATCGCTGAGGTAGCTCAGATCGACGTCGGCACGCACTTCACCGACCAGGCCGTGCTGTCCCATGACGAGGATCGTGACGATGCCGCTCAGATTCAGATACGTCAGCAGCTCGTGCATCTGCAGCAGCAGGAACTTCGCGCCGGGCATCGCCTGCATGTAGGCGTTGATGCTGTCGATCACGACCATCTGCACGCCGCTGCGCTCGACCGATGCCCTGACGATGCTCGCGAACTGTCCTGGCGAGACCTCCGCCGGATCGAGCGTCAGGATCTCGAGCTGGCCGCTGTCCAGGTATTGACGCACCGGCATGCCGAGCGCTTCGACTCGGTTCATGAGGGTCCCGAGCCCCTCGTCGAACAGGTAGTAGCCGGCACGCTCTCCGCGCCGCAGTGCCGCCAGCACCGCGGCCATCGCGGTCGTGGTCTTGCCGACGCCCGACGGCCCGGTGAACAACGCGTTGCTGCCGCGTGTCAATCCGCCGCCGAGCAGGTTGTCGAGAGCCGCTGTCCCGGTGCTGACGACGCCCGCGTGTAGCTCGCTGCGGTATTCGGCGGCGACCAGCCGCGGGAAGACCTGCAGACCACCGGTCTCGAGGTTGAAGTCGTGTTCGCCGCCGCGGAACTTGGCTCCTCGCAGCTTGACGACCCGCAGATGCCGCCGTTCCGGGCCGTAGGCGTCGATTCCCTGATCGAGGCCGATGACCCCGTGGGCGATGCTGTGGAGCTGCAGGTCACCCCCCTGGGCCGTCTTGCCGTCGAGCATCAGCACGGTGCAGTTGCGTGAGGAGAAGAAGTGCTTGAGCGCCAGGATCTGCCGCCGGTAACGCAGGGAATCCTGGGCCAGCAGGCGCATTTCGGAAAGACTGTCGAAGATGACTCGCCGCGGATTCAGCCGCTCGACCATCTCCATCACGGCCCGCGTGGTCTCGCCGAGTTCGACTTCGGACGGGTAGAGCACCGTCTGTTCCGCGTCCGGGCCGAGCCCCTGCTCGCTGACGAGTTCGCACACCGAGAGGCCTTCGAGCGACCAGCCGTGCGATGCGGCGACTTCGTGCAGTTCGGAGGCTGTCTCCGACAGCGTCACATAGAGGCCCGGCTCGCCGGCCTGCAGCCCTGCGAGCAGGAACTGCATCCCGAGCGTCGTCTTGCCGGAACCCGGACTTCCCTCGACGAGGTAGAGATGGCGCGTCGGCAGGCCGCCGCCGAGCACGTCGTCGAGGCCGCTGATCCCGGTGGACGCGCGTTCCTGGGGACGAGGGTCAAGCTTCGCTGTGCTGCGAGGAAGGGTCATGGGCTGGAGACGTGGCACTGAGAAAGCACGAGATCACGGCACAAACAAGGATCACGGCACAAAGAATAAGGGCGCAGCGTGACAATGGACCGGGCGCCCGGACGATACCGACAGATTCCGCCTGTCCTCCGACCGTCCGGTCCGGAGGCGTCCTACTTCGGCCCTGCCCGCGCGGCCGGAAGTGAGGGCGCCGAATTCAGGCGCTACCCTGAACCCCCCGAATCTCGAGAAGCAAGGCCTGCAGCGCCTCGACCTCGAACGGTTTCGGCAGCGAACGAACGTTCGACCCGAACTGCGACAGGCCGTTGTCCAGCGCGTAGCCCGAGGAGAACACGATCCAGGTGTTCGGCGAGGCCGCGAGAATGCGCTTCGCGAGGTCGACCCCCGACATCTTCGGCAGGCTGACGTCGGTGATCACGAGCAGGTACGGCTGCTTGAAGAACTCGGTCTCCGCCTCTTCGGCGCTGCCGCAGGCCGTGACGCTCAGGCCCTCTTCCTGAAGCAGTTCGCCGATGATTTCGCGCAGGTACACATTGTCTTCGACGAAGAGCGTTCGCAGCGGGGTCGCGGCATCGGGAAAATTCTCCATGCGGTGCATTCGGCGGGTGAAGTGGCAGCGCAAGCCTAAGCGAATCGGCGGCGCGAATCCAGGGATCCGGCAAATCCGATGTCGTCGCCGACAAGGAGAAGGCGCCCTTTCCCACACCGGAGCGGCGGATTGCGCTGTTCCCTCGGTCGTAGGACAGCGCCGACGACAGTCAACGAGGACGTCCCCTGGATCGCCGAGCGGTTTGGACCGACGATGACACTCCCTCAACGCTCAGGAGCACTCCATGACCACTGCTTCGTCGACCGGCTCGGGCAATGTGATCGACCGAGCCACCGAATCCGCCGACGCGGCGCTTGCCGCCACCCAGCGCGCCACTGAGCAGCTGCTCGCCGGCGTCTCGGGCAAGCTGCATTCGCTGCGGGACAAGGCAGCGCCCGCGGTCGACCGCGTCTACGCGCCTTTCGATGCCGCGACCGCCTACACGCAGGAGGCGCCGCTCAAGTCGTTGCTGATCGCCGCAGCCGCCGGTGCAGTCGCCATGGCGCTTCTGAGCCTGCTCACCCGCTCGCGATGATGCGTCCCTGAGCGTCCGCAAGACCCCGGCGCTCGCACCGCCGGGGGCGCGCCGCGGCGGGCGGTGCCTCCGTCCCGCGGCGGTGTCGTGCCTACACCCGCGGGGTATCCTCCCGCCATGTACGCGAACTTCTTCGGTCTAGCGCAAGCGCCGTTTTCGATCGCGCCAGACCCGCGTTATCTCTTCATGAGCGAGCGCCATCGCGAGGCGCTTGCCCACCTGCTGTACGGCGTCTCGGGGGGTGGCGGCTTCGTGCTGTTGAGCGGCGACATCGGCGCCGGCAAGACCACCGTCTGTCGCTGCTTTCTGGAGCAGGTTCCGCCGCATTGCAACGTCGCCTACATCTTCAACCCGAAGCTGACGGTGACCGAGTTGCTGCGCTCGGTTTGCGATGAGTTCGGGGTGCCGGTCCCGGACCGCAGCCGGCCGCTGACGGTCAAGGAACACGTCGATCCCCTGAACGAATTCCTGCTGCACGCGCATGCTTCGGGGAAGAACAACGTCCTCATCATCGACGAGGCGCAGATCCTCTCGTCCGACGTGCTCGAGCAGCTGCGCCTGCTGACGAACCTCGAGACGCCCGAGCGCAAGCTGCTGCAGATCATCCTGATCGGGCAACCCGAACTGCGCAACCTGCTCGAAGATCCTGCGCTCGAGCAGCTCGCGCAGCGCGTGATCGCCCGCTTCCACCTCGAGGCACTCTCGGCAGAGGAAACCGCCGGCTATATCCGGCACCGCCTGAGCGTCGCCGGGCTGAAGGGCCCCGCCCCTTTCGACGACAGGACCTTGCAGCGCATCCATCGGCTGGCGCGCGGCGTGCCGCGCCGCATCAACCTGCTCTGCGACCGGGCCCTGCTGGGCGCCTATGCCCTCGGCCGGCACCGGGTCGACCGGGCGATCGTCGACAAGGCGGCCGCGGAAGTGTTCGGTGCGGGCGAGTTCACGGCCCTCGTGCCGGAGCGCTCGTACCTGCCGGCACTGGCGGCGGCGCTCGTGCTCGGCGTCGGCGTCGGCGGCGGGCTGTGGTTCACCACCGAGCGGCGCCCGCGGGCCGTCGCCACCCTGTCGGCCACGCCGGCCGCGATGCCTGCCCGCGGCCGCGTGCCCAACGTGCCCAGCGTGCCGAACGTG
>CAZZWY010000263.1:2663-6369 GCA_964657785.1 uncultured Acetobacteraceae bacterium | reverse complement strand
GTCGGCCGGCGCCACTTCCTGCAAGACATCAGGGTTCATGGGCAACGGTTCCTTCGCCGGATCGCCGGTGTGCAAGCTGCTACGTGGCGGGAGCCCGGGCGGATGCGTTCGGCGCCATCACCCCTCGGCCCGGAAAAACCCAGTCACCCTCGGCAAGACAAGCCCCCTATCATGGTGCCACCCCGGGTCCACGAGGTCCGGTTCACCCCGCACCTGTCGATGGACCGCTCCGCACGCGGCGCTCGCGGGCAAGCGCCTCGCTTGAAAGAACACGCAACGACGATGCTTTCCCAGACGCAGGCGACGTCGGCACGCGCCGACTATGCAAGGACGTTGGAGGGCATGCTGACGGCCCGCGTTGCGGTGGAGGCGCAGCGTTGCGCGGGGGTTCATCGTTTCGAACGTTTCGCCTCGGCGCACGTCGACGTGCTGGTCACCGCGGGCGATCCGATGCGGGTCGTCAATGGACCCTCCAACTCGACGAGCGCCTACTTGTACCGGCTCGTCCGAGGCCACTGCCGGATGACGCACGCGCACGGCGCGCTCGAGCTCGCCAGCGGCGGGTTCGTCGCCTTCCGCGGGTCGCGCGAACTCGAGATCGTCCATCACCAGCCGTACGAGATTCGCGGTGTGCGCCTGTCGGAGAGCTGCCTGCGCCGCTGGCTGCCGGACTGGACGCTGGCCGAGTTCTCGCCGCTCCACGAACGATGCGCCGAGGCGCAGCTCCTCTTTCAGATGGCCGACAGCCTGCTGGACACCGGGCCGCGTCTGGACGCGCGCAGCACGCCCATCGTCGCGGACGCGATGGCGCGGCTGCTGGCGCACGTGCTGCAGGATTCGCCCGAGTACCGAAGGGCGCCGGCGGAGAGTCGCCGGGCGCTGCATCGGCGCCGGGTCGAGCAGTTCTGCCGCCGCAACATCGCCTCCCCGACGCTGAACGTCGCGGCGATCAGCAAAGGCGTCGGCCTCTCGCCGGCGCATCTCCACCGGCTCTTCGCGGACGAGCCGTTGACGCTCATGGCGTGGCTTTCCGCCGAACGGCTCGAGGCCGTCCACGCGGCCATCCGGGCCGGCTCGGGCCGCCAGAACCTCTCCCAGCTCGCGTTCTCGCTGGGGTTCAAGGACGCCGCGCATTTCAGCCGCGTCTTCAAGCGACGCTTCGGCGTCTGCCCTCGCGAGTTGCTGGGTCGACCGAGCGACGATGCCGCGGTGGGCGGCTGACGCGGACCGCGAGATCGGCGCACGGTCGCGCGCCCGACCGAAAGGCCCCGTCAGCGCGCCACCGGCACGACCGGCAGCTGCAGGAACGACGGATACGCGCCGCCGGTGTGGATGACGTGCGTTCCGGCGTTCAACGTCACCGTCGGCAACGCTTCCTTGATCGCTTGTCCGGCGACCGTGAGCCGGATCTGCTCGCCGGCGTGCCACACCATCGCCTCCGGCATGAGGGCGATGTCGACCGCGACGATCTGTCCGGCCGAAAGCTTCTGCGGGTTGACGTAGCTTCCCACCGGCTCGTAGTCCGAGCTCAGCGTGCTGTCGAGTTCCCGCAGCGAGACGCGCAGCCGGCCGGGCGTGCCGGGCGGCGGTATCGGCACGTACGCGGCGGCAGCCGCCGGTGACGCGACGAGGACCGTCCCGTCGGCCGCGAGCTTCTCGACGAGCACGAAGAGATCCATGTCGTCCGCGCCGACCGCCTCGACGTACAGGCGCGCCTTCAGGTAGCCGGTGATCTGCGTGTCCTGCGTGAACGTCATCGAGAAGCTGGTCTGGCTCGTCGTCGCGGCATAGCTCGCGGTCGCCGCGGACGCGACCGGCGCGGTACTCATCGAACCATCGCCGGCGTTCAGGTAGAGGGGTCGGTAGTCGGTGCCGGCCACCGGCCAGCTGCCGTACGGGACGTCGACGAGGTCGGTGCCGCCGGGGTCGAGCACCGAGATGCGGACTTTCGGCGTGTTCTGCCACCCGTTGTCGACGTTCTTCAGGTAGTGGTCGAAGAAGAGCGACAGATCCTGCTCGCGGGCGGGCGTGTACTGGTCGGTCCACTCGTTCGTGTCGTTGACGCGAAGCCACTTCTCGGTGGAGGCGATGCGCCTGAAGCCGTCGAGCGCGCCGGTGCGATGCAGCGTCGTCACGCCATCGGCCGTCACGTACGCCGGCACGGTGATGCGCTCGAGCTTCGCCGCCTTGTCGCGCCAATAGTCGTTGAGGAGCGGGTACTTCGCGATCATCGCCGACGCGCTCTCGAACTGATTCTTGCCGACGAACATGCTTTCGATGAAGTCGTTGAAGACGCCGTTCGGGATGCCGCCGAGCGCCAGGTTGTTCCGGTAGAAGTCGGAAAAGCCGTTCCAGGGGGCGATCGCCGCCAGATGCGGCGGCCGGGTCGCCGCGATGAACCATTGGGAGATCGACAGCCAGGAGGTGCCATGCAGTCCGACCTTGCCATTGCTCCAGTCTTGCGCCGCGGCCCATTCGATGACGTCGTAGCCGTCGTTCGCGTCCACGCTGCCCCAGAACGGGATGTTGCCGCCGGACTGGTAGGCGCCGCGCCCGTCGGGATTGACGATCGCATAACCCCGACAGGCCCAGAACGCCGCGTCCGGACCTTCGGCCTTCGCGATGCCCGAGAACACGGCGGGATCGACCGAGGGCAGCGGCGCTGTTGGCAACGCCTTGCCGTACGGGCTCCACGCGACGATGGCGGGCAGCTTCGCGGTGTTGTTCGCGGGCCGAAGGACGTCGGTGTAGATGACGGTTCCGTCGCGCAACGTGACCGGAATGTCCCGGTCGTGGGTGATCGCGCAGGGGAGCGGGAGCTGCGACGGCGGATACGTCGTGCCCGCCGCCAGGGTCGTGGTCGTGCGGCCGAACGCGTAGTCCGCCGGTAAGGGCCGAGCCGGCTTGTAGATGACGTCGAACGCTGCCGGGTACGCGGACGGCCGGTCGTTGCTCGTGGTGTTCCTGGTGTCATCGTCGCAGGCGGTGACGCCGACGCTGCAGGCGACGATGCAGACGACCGCGCGGAGGCCGGTCTTGGCTTTGCGGGGCATGGGGTGTGTCTCCGAAGTTCGGGCCCTCGACGGGGCCGGGCGTGCGAAGTATTCGGAGCGGCGGCAGGAACGTCTTGCAGCGCCGTCCCATCGACTTGTCCAAAAGTCTCACGTCGCGCGAGGCGCCCGTCGTGGGGCGTCGAGGCACCTCGGCCTCGCGGAGCGGGCCGCGGCCCGATCGGCTCGCGACGCGCGGCGCCGGTCCCCCGCGTGGTCAGGCCGGGGCCGCCGCCGGCGCCTGCGCCGAGCGCGTGGCGATCAGGAAGTCCTGGACGCGATCCTGCACCGCCCGCAGCGCGCGTCGAAAGGCGGTCACGTCGTCGGCCAGCAGCCGCACCTGCAGGCCGGCCCGGTTCGGCAGGTCGGACGCGCCGGCGTACACCGGCTGGCGGTCGAGTTCGGCGCGGACCGCCTGCAGCAGGTCGCCGCACTCGCCGCCGTGGACGATCCAGAGGCCGCCGTGGAGGGCGCCGCGGTTGGAGACGCCGACGCGCCGTGCCTGCCAGGTGTCGCCCCGCAGCCGCAGGCGCTCGCGCGCCAGGAGGCGGCCGTCGTCCCGCACGACGTCGACCAGCGACTCGAACCGGTCGAACGGCGCGCCCGACGCCGCCGGATCGTGGACCAGGAAGGCCTCGCCGAACACCACGGTCGAC
>CAZZWY010000263.1:0-2653 GCA_964657785.1 uncultured Acetobacteraceae bacterium | reverse complement strand
GCTGCGCAGCCGGCTCGCCGGAAAGAGGATCAGCGGCTCGGGCAGGTACTCGAGGCAGGCGTTGCCTTCGGACCGCAGCTCGACACCCTGCTCGGCCCAGGCGCCGCGCATGCTGTGCACGATCGTCGAGGCCGAGCTCGTCACCTGCGCCCACGCCCCCGACTGCGCCGTCAACCGTCCGCTAAGACGGTCGTTCTCGAACAGGCCGCCCGACACCGATTGCAGGGTGACGGTACAGATGTCGGGCCGCCGCGCATTCGTGTGCAGGCCGCGGCAGAGGTGCACCGGATAGCGGGCGAACTGCTCGGCGAGAAAGCTGCGGCCGGCGCCGTCCGCCGCGAACGTCAGGTCGAAGCAGCGATCGGCGTCTTCAGCGGTCAAACAGCACCCCGGCCGCGATCTGCTCGACGACCGCGTCGATGCCGTCGCCGCGCGCGCAATTGGTGAGCAAGGTCGGCTTGCCCGCCCGCACCTCGCCCGCCTCGCGCACCATGCGCGGCAGGTCGACCCGCACGTGCGGCGCCAGGTCGGTCTTGTTGATCACCAGCAAATCGCACTTCAGCACGCCGAGCCCGCGCTTGCGCGGAATGTCGTCGCCGCCGGCGACGTCGATCACGAACAGCCAGTAGTCGACCAGGTCGAGCGAGAACGACGAGGCGAGGTTGTCGCCGCCGCTTTCGATCAGGATCAGGTCGAGCCCCGGATAGCGCTGGTCGAGCTCGTCGGCGGCGGCGAGGTTGAGGGTGGGATCTTCGCGGATCGCGGTGTGCGGGCAGGCGCCGGTCTCGACGCCGAGCACCCGCTCGGGGGCGATCAGGCCGGAGCGGCGGATGCGTTCGGCGTCCTCGGCGGTGACGAGGTCGTTGGTGATCACGGCCAGATCGGTGCCGCGGGCGATGAAGCGCGGAATGAGCTGCTCGAGCAGGGCCGTCTTGCCGGAGCCGACCGGCCCGCCGACGCCCACCCGGGCGGCGCCGCGCGGCTTGACCGCGGCTGCGGAGGAATCGAACGCCATCGGGGTCACCTCATCATGTAGAGACGGTTCAGCGCGACCGTCGTCGCCGGCGGGCAGCCGATCACCTGGCCGTCGACGCTCACCTCGAAGTTCTGTGGATTGACGCTGATGCGCGGGCAGGCGTCGTTGCGCAGCATGTCGGCCTTCGAGAGACGCCGGGTGCCGCGCGCCGCGAGCAGGGGTTTCTTCAGGTCGAGCCGGTCCTCGAGCCCCTTGCCGATCGCCGCGCCGCAGACGAAGTTGGCCGACAGCGCCTGCTTTGCCCGTCCGAAGGCGCCCCATTGCGGCCGCATCACGATCGGCTCGCAGGTCATCAGCGACGCGGCCGAGTCGCCCATCGCACCGTAGGCGATGAAGCCGCCCTTGATCACGAGTTCCGGCTTGATGCCGAAATAGGCCGGCCGCCAGAGCACGATGTCGGCCATCTTGCCGGCCTCGAGCGAGCCGACGTGTTCGTCGACGCCGAAGACGCGCGCCGCATTGATCGTGTATTTCGCGATGTAGCGGAGGATCCGTTCGTTGTCGGCGCGCGCGCTGCGTTCCTCCGGCAGGCGGCCGAACTGGTCCTTCATCTTGCTCGCGAGCTGCCAGGTGCGGCAGATCACTTCATTGATGCGCCCCATGCCCTGGCTGTCCGACCCGAGCATCGAGATCGCGCCGCGGTCGTGCAGCACGTCTTCGGCGGCGATGGTCTGTGCCCGGATCCGGCTCTCGGCGAAGCGAACGTCCTCCGGCACCGCGGGATTCAGGTGATGGCACACCATGATCATGTCGAGGTGTTCGTCGAAGGTGTTGACGGTGTAGGGATTGGTCGGGTTGGTCGACGACGGCAGGCAATACGGCAGGCCGGCGACGGCGATGATGTCGGGCGCGTGGCCGCCGCCGGCGCCCTCCGTGTGGTACATGTGCACCGCCCGGCCACCGATTGCGCGCAAGGTGTCTTCGAGGAAGCCGGACTCGTTGAGCGTGTCGGTGTGCAGCTGCACCTGGAAGTCGAGGGCGTCGGCGACCGAGAGGCAGGTGTCGATGGTCGCCGGCGTCGCGCCCCAGTCCTCGTGGATCTTCAGGCCGATGCAGCCGGCTTCGAGCTGCTCGGTCAACGATTCCGGGCGCGACGAGTTGCCGCGGCCGAGAAAGCCGAAATTCATCGGCCAGTGCTCCGACGCCTGCAGCATGCGGCCGACGTTCCAGGCGCCGCCGCAATCGATGCCGACGGTGATGGGGCCGAGGGATCCGCCGAACATCGTCGTGATGCCCGAGGCGAGGGCGTGCTCGACGAGCTGGGCCGAGTCGAAGTGCACGTGCACGTCGAGCCCGCCGGCGGTCGCGATCATGCCCTCGCCGTCGCGCACGGTGGTCGCGTTGCCGACGAGCAGCCGCGGGTGCACGCCGTCCATCACCTGCGGGTTGCCGGCCTTGCCGATCGCGACGATGCGGCCGTCCTTGATGCCGATGTCGCCCTTGACGATGCCGACCACGGCGTCGATCACGAGCACGTTGCTGATCAGCATGTCGAGCGCGCCCTGCGCCGAGGTCAGGCCGGCCATCATGCCGAGGCCGTCGCGCAGGGTCTTGCCGCCGCCGTGCAGGCATTCGTCGCCCGGGACCGCATGGTCGTGCTCGACCTCGGCGAGGAGC
>CAZZWY010000262.1:0-6405 GCA_964657785.1 uncultured Acetobacteraceae bacterium | reverse complement strand
CGCACCACGGGACGTCCAGGAGGTCGACGCAGATGCCCAGGTTCATGCCGTCCCGAGCCGTCCTGTCGGTGGCGGTGACCGTCCCGGCCCTGTTCGGCGGCGGCGGGCTCTCGGCGTCCGCGCAGCCGACGGCCGGCCCGCGTCGATGTCGGCGCGCTCGGCTTCCGGGGCGTGGTCGCGGTAGTCGATCCATTTCAGACCGTGGGAGGCGATCTCCCAGCCGGCGCGCTGCATCGATTCGACGACGAACTGCAATTCGCCCCGCGGTTCGTACACGCCCAGGCGCCCACGCACTTCGACCTGCTGACCATCGGCCGGCGCGAAATTCGTGAGGCTCGCGGCGCGGCGGAACATGGCGCAACGCAGCGCGGCCGGCGCACCCTCCGCGTCCTTGAGCGTGAAGTAGCAGTGACCGCTCGCGGCGCGCGAGAAGCCTGACAGTTCGCCCTGCACGGCACACACGCTGAACCGCTGATTCAGCGACTCGCCCACGGCGCGAAGCAGCGTGCCGACGCTTTGCGCCGTGCGCGCCGCAGGGACTGCCCGGAGATCAAGCATCGGACCTTCCGGGCATCTGCCGTGGGGAGAAGTCCACAATCGGCAGCGCGCTGCCAGAGTTGGAAAAGACCGCTGTCATCTGCCCGTCATTACGTGCAAGCCGTTGATTCTGATCGAGAAATTGCTGCTTAACATTTGAGCAAACTGTCGGGAACCGCGCCGATGCAGGCGTTGCGCCCCACCACACCCGGGATGCCCACAAAGTTATCCACAGCAACGGTGAATGCTTTACCCCGGCGCGCCGATGCGGATGCCCCACATCCCGCGCTCCACGGTGCGTGCTGCAATCGTCGTTCCAAATCGTCGGAGGTGCCGCGTGATAATCGGCCGGTTTTCTGCGCCGCCGCCGAAAGGACACCGTTGTTGTCGATCATACAAGCCGCTGGCTGGCCGATCTGGCCGCTGATCCTGTGCTCGGTCGCCGCGCTGGCGGTGGTGGTCGAACGGCTTGCCAGTCTCCGCACGGCGCGCGTGGCCCCGACCCGGCTGGTGGAAGAAGTGGTCTCGGTGACGCGGGCGAGCCTGCCATCGGCCGATGTGGTCAACAAGCTCGCCGACAACTCGGTCCTCGGCGGCGTCCTGGCGGCGGGGATCCGGTCGGTGATCGCCGACCCCCGAACCACCGAGGCGGCGCTACGCGATGCGTTCGAATCGGCGGGCCGTGCAGGCGTTCACCGAATGGAGCGCTATCTCAACATGCTCGGGACGATCGCCTCGGCGGCGCCGTTGCTCGGTCTGCTGGGCACCGTCATCGGCATGATCGAGATCTTCGGAGCGCAAGCGCCGACCGGCGCAAACAACCCGGCGCTGCTGGCACACGGCATTTCCACCGCGCTCTACAACACCGCCTTCGGCTTGATGGTCGCGATTCCCTCGCTCATGTTCTATCGCTACTTCCGTGGCCTGGTCGACGCCTACACGCTGGAGATGGAGCAGGCGACCGATCGACTCATGCCGCACCTGATGCGGTTCTCGAGCGCCGAACGGCGTGCCCCCGAGGGCGTCCGCGCGCGATGAACTTCCGCAAGCGCCGACCCGAGGAACCGGAGATCAACCTGATCCCCTTCATCGACGTGCTGCTCGTGGTGTTGATCTTCCTGATGCTCTCGACCACGTATTCGAAGTTCACCGAACTGCAGATCCAGCTGCCGGTGGCGAGCGCCGACAAGCCGCGGGACCGGCCGCGCGAGATCATCGTGTCGGTCGCCGCCGACGGACGCTACGCAGTCGACCGCAAGCCCGTCGACGGTCGCAGTGTCGAGCGACTCGCCGCGGAACTGACGAGCGCCGCGGCCGGCAACACCGACATGACCGTCATCGTCTCGGCCGACGCGACGACGGCGCATCAGAGCGTGATCAACGTCCTGGATGCCGCCCGCCGCGTCGGGCTCGCACGCATCACGTTCGCGACCCAAGCCCCGCCCGGGGCCGAGGCGCGCTGAACGCCCCGCGGCCGGTCCCGCGGCCCGACCTGAGGCGCGCCTTGACGCAGCGCCTGCAGCGGGCGTGGCGGGTGCGTGGCGGCCTCGCGACGGCCCTGCTGCCGTTGGCCGGGCTGTTCGGGTTCCTCAGCGGCCTCGACCGCGCGCTCTTTCGGATGGGCATCAAGGCGTCGCTCGCGCTGCCGGTCCCGGTGATCGTCGTCGGTAACCTGATCGTGGGCGGCGCCGGCAAGACGCCGACGGTGATGGCGATCGTCGCCCTGATGCGCCGCCATGGCTTCACGCCGGGCATCGTGTCGCGCGGTCACGGGCGCGCCGACGCGGCGACGACGCTGGAGGTCCTGCCCGACACACCGGTCGCCCTCGCCGGCGACGAGCCGCTGCTGATGCGCCTGCGGACGGGCGCACCGGTGTTCGTGAGCCGTGACCGGGTGGCGGCCGGGCGCGAGCTGCTGCGGCGTCATCCCCGAGTCGATGTGATCGTGGCCGACGACGGCCTGCAGCACCGGCGGCTCGTGCGCGACGTCCAGGTGCTGGTGTTCGACGAACGTGGCGTCGGCAACGGCTGGCTGCTGCCGGCGGGACCGTTGCGGGAGCGCCTGCCGGACACAGTGCCGCCCCGCAGCCTCGTGCTCTACAACGCATCGGCGCCGTCGACGCCGCTCCTCGGCAGCGTCGCCCAGCGCTCGCTCGCCCGCTTCGTCGAGCTCGCCGACTGGCGCGCCGGGCGCGGCACCTCGCCGCTCGACTCCGAGGCGCTGCACGGCCGACCGCTCGTGGCCGCGGCCGGCCTGGCGCATCCGGAGCGGTTTTTCACGATGTTGCGCGGGGTGGGCTTGTCGATCGTTCCCCTGCCCCTCCCGGACCACTTCGACTACGCCACGCTGCCCTGGCCGCCCGGCACGGCGGAGGTCGTCATGACCGAGAAGGACGCCGTCAAGCTCGACCCGCGCCGCCTCGGCAGCACCCGCGTCTGGGTCGCGGCGCTAGACTTCAGGCCCGCGGCGGCGTTCGACTCGGCGCTGCTCGCCCTGCTGCCCTGCGCCCCCGCGACCCGCCCCACCGAGCCCGACGACCATGGAAACGCGCCTTCTTGACCTGCTGGTCTGCCCCGTCTGCAAGGGACCGCTCGAGCATCTGCGGCCGCCGATCCAGCCCCGCGTCGAGCTCGTTTGCCGGGCCGATGGCCTGGCCTTTCCGGTGCGCGACGGCATCCCGGTGATGCTCGAGAGCGAGGCTCGCTCGCTCGACGCCGCGCCGCCCGTCGGTTCATGACCTTCACGGTGCTGGTGCCGGCGCGTCTCGCGTCCACCCGCCTGCCCGGCAAGCCGCTCGCCGACATCGCCGGGCTGCCGATGGTGGTGCGCGTCGCGCAACGGGCGGCGCTGTCGGGGGCTCGCCGCATTGTCGTCGCGGCCGACCACCCGGACATCCTCGCCGCGTGCCGGATCCATTCCGTCGACGCCCTGCTCACCCGGAGCGATCACCCGACCGGCAGCGACCGGCTGGCCGAAGCATGCGCGACGCTCGGGCTCGACGGCGACGACCGCGTCGTCAACGTCCAGGGCGACGAACCGCTGATCGACCCGGCGTTGATCGACGCGTGCGCGGCGCTGCTCGACCGGCGCCCGGACTGCGCGATGAGCACCGCCGCACACGCCTTCGACGCGCCGGACGAATTCGCCAACCCGAACGTCGTCAAGGTGGTGCTCGATGCCGCCGGGCGGGCCCTCTACTTCTCTCGCGCACCGATCCCGTTTCGGCGCGACCCTTCCGACGTGACCACCGTCGGGCGGCTGCCGGCGCCGCTGCCGCTGCGCCATATTGGCATCTACGGCTACCGAGCCGGCTTTTTGCGTCGATTTCCGACCCTGGCGCCGAGCCCGGCCGAGACGGTCGAATCGCTGGAGCAGCTTCGGGTGCTGTGGCACGGCGAGCGCATCGCCGTGCACCTGAGCGCGACCCGACCGGGGCCCGGCGTCGACACGCCGGACGACCTCGCACGCGTCCGCGCGAGCTTCGCCTGAGGTCTCGGCGAGGGTCGCGACCGGGTGTATCCCCGGGGCCGATCCCTGGGCTTGGCGCAGGGAAGCGCATGTTATTCTCGACTGGAAAGCCTGCCCGCGCCAGACCGGCCGTGACAGCGCGGTACATCTTGCGCGATACATCAGAACGAGGACCTCCATGAGACTGATCCTGCTGGGCGCCCCGGGCGCGGGCAAAGGGACCCAAGCCGCCTTCATCTGCAAGCGCTTCGGCATTCCGCAGATTTCGACGGGCGACATGCTGAGGGCCGCAGTCAAGGCAGGCACCGAGCTCGGCGTCGCGGCGAAGAAGGTGATGGATTCGGGCGGCCTCGTGAGCGACGACATCATCATCGGCCTCGTGAGGGAACGCATCGCCCAGGCCGACTGCGAAAAGGGCTTCCTCTTCGACGGCTTCCCGAGAACCCTCGTGCAGGCCGATGCCATGAAAGCCGCCGGCGTTCACCTCGACCTCGTCCTCGAGATCGACGTGCCGGACGAAGCGATCGTCGAGCGGATGAGCGGGCGTCGGGTTCATCCGGCGTCGGGCCGCGTCTATCACGTGACGAACAATCCGCCGAGGGTTCCGGGCAAGGACGACCTGACCGGCGAAGACCTGATTCACCGGGCCGATGACGACGAAGAGACCGTGAAGAACCGACTCGCGGTCTACAAGAGTCAGACCCGCCCGCTGATCGACTACTACAAGCAGTGGGCCGACAGCGGTGAACCGAACGCGCCGAAGTACCGGAAGATCAGCGGCACCGGCAGCGTCGACGAGATCACGGCGCGCGCACTCATGGCGCTCGGCTGAGAGCCCGCCATCGAAGAACGAACCCGAAGCGAAGAAGGGCACGGCATGGACATCGCAGGCAAGGTCTTCATCATCACGGGCGGCGCCTCCGGGCTCGGCGAGGGGACGGCACGCATGCTCGCCGGCCATGGCGCGACCGTCGTCATCGCCGACCTGCAGGCCGACAAGGGCGAGGCGCTCGCGACCGAACTCGGCGGCGCGTTCGTTCGCTGCGATGTCAGCCAGGAAGCCGATGCACAGGCGGTGGTGGCCAAGGCGGTCGAGCTCGGTGTCCTGCGGGGGCTCGTCAACTGCGCCGGCATCGCACCCGCCGTCAAGACCGTGGGCCGGGAAGGCGCGCACAACCTCGCCCTCTTTGCCAAGGTGGTCACCGTCAACCTCGTCGGCAGCTTCAACATGATCCGCCTCGCCGCCGAAGCGATGAGCAGGAACACTCCCGAGCCGACGGGCGAGCGCGGCGTGCTCATTTCGACTGCCAGCGTCGCCGCCTTCGACGGGCAGATCGGGCAGGCTGCTTATTCGGCGTCGAAGGGCGGCATCGTCGGCATGACGCTGCCGATCGCCCGCGACCTCGCGCGCAGCGGCATCCGCAACATGACGATCGCCCCGGGCATCTTCGGCACGCCGATGCTGTTCACGATGCCGCAGGACGTGCAGGACGCGCTCGCCGCCGGCGTGCCGTTCCCGAGCCGTCTCGGCACACCGGCCGACTACGCCAAGCTGGTCCACCAGATCATCACGAACGAGATGCTCAACGGCGAGGTCATCCGTCTGGACGGAGCGATCCGGCTGGCGCCGAAGTAGGCGGCGCGTCGTCCTTCGGTCTGTCGAGCGCCACCCATGGGTCTTCACACATCCCGCGAAGCGTTGGTGTTGCGCTGGGCCGAGCTCTGCGCCGATCCTAGACTGCGCGACCTGCCCTACAAGCTCGAGCTCAATGCGTATGGAACGATCGAGATGAGCCCAGCGAGTACCCGCCGTGCTCGCCTCCAAGGCGCGCTGGCGGGGCAACTCGCGCGGGCGTTGCCCGTTGGAGAGGTGCTTGCAGAGTGCGCGATTGCGACCGAAGAAGGTGTTCGGGTGCCTGACGTCGTCTGGGCTGGCGCGGCGTTCATCGCCCAGCATGGCGACGCCTCGCCACTACCTGCCGCGCCCGAGATTTGCATCGAGATCCGCTCGCCGTCGAACTCGGATGCAGAAATGGCGATGAAGACACGCGCCTATCTGGCTGCAGGGGCAGTCGAGGTGTGGATCGTCGACGAATCCGGTGCCGTCGCCGTCCATGACGACAGCGGGCCGGTTGCTGCGAGCCGATACGGCGTTCAGTTCGACTGGCCGCCGATCCGGTAGCGGCTCGTCCCGCACCGACGGGGACCGGCCAGGGTCGTCCGCCCGCGGTCAGGCCTTCGCTCGCCGCGCGTACAAGGCCCAGAGCCTCGCCAGATCCGTCGTGCCGTCGTTGCCCGACACCGTCTTGAACGTCGCGAGCGCCTTCGCGTTCTCGCCGGCGAATTGCTGCGCGATGCCCAGGTGCAGCTTCGCATCCTCCGGGCGCTTCAGGTTGCCC
>CAZZWY010000261.1:0-6472 GCA_964657785.1 uncultured Acetobacteraceae bacterium | reverse complement strand
GGACATCAGAACTCGAGCAGGTTGTCGCGCAGGTGCGGGTGGCGATACTGCGTGCGGACCAGGCCTCGGCGCTGCAGGATCGGCACCAGGCCGTCGATGATCTCGGTGATGTAGCGGCGCGTCAGGGGCCGCGAATGCATCAGGAAGCCGTCGCCGCCGATCTCCTCGATCGCCGCCTGCATCTTGTCGGCCACCTGCTCGGGCGTGCCGATCAGCTTCAGCGAGGTGGTTTCCTGCTCCGACAGCGCCTCGCGCAGCGTGCGCCGCGTCTTGCCGATCTTCACGATCGCCTCGACGAAGCCGCGGAAGCCCTCGGTGAAGGTGGCCGGGTCGATGTCGGGCACCGGCTTGTCGAGGTCGTACTGCGACCAGTCGTGCCCGGTGTGCAGCGTCAGGCGCCCGAGCCGCTGCTTGAGGATGGCCGGCGTCATGCCGACGATCTCGAGATAGCGCTGCTGCGCCGCTTCCTCGGTGTCGCCGACGACCGGGCTGATGAGGAACATCACCTTGACCTTGTCGGGGTCGCGGCCGTGGGCGGCGACGCGCTTCCTGATGTCGTCGCGAAAGTCCTTCAGCACCTTGACGCTGTCCTGGCCGAACGACGAGCAGAGGATCACGTCCGAGTGCCTGGCCGCGAAGTCGCGCCCCGCCGGCGACGAACCCGCCTGGCAGATCACCGGCCGGCCCTGCGGCGAGCGCGACACGTTCAGCGGGCCGATCGACTTGTGGTACTCGCCCTCGAACTTGAATTCGCGGAACTTCGACGGGTCGACGTAGCGGCCGGTCTCCTCGTTCATCTCGTAGGCGTCGGGCTGCCAGGCGTCCCAGAGTTGCGTCACCAGGTCGAGCATCTCGTCGGCGCGGGCGTAGCGCTCGTCGTGCGGCGGTTGCTTCGGGTTGCCGAAGGCCTGCGCGCCCCAGTCCTCGCTTGAGGTCACGACGTTCCAGCCGGCCCGGCCGCGCGAGATGTGGTCGACCGACGCGAGTTGGCGCGCGAGCAGGAACGGCGGGTAGAACGAGCTCGAGAACGTGCCGATGACGCCGAGGTGGCGCGTGTTCGCGGCCAGCAGCGTGATGACGGGCAGCGGGTCGAGCCGCGGCTCGAGGTTCTGCTTGTCGTTGCTGAGGACGACGTGGTCCTCGATCATGATGAAGTCGAAGCAGGCGCGCTCCATGTTCTTCGCCAGGTCGACGAGGAAGTCGCCGGTCTCCCAGCTCGCCGGCAGGATGTCGTTGCCGGCCCAGCGGTCGGAACCGTTGGCCGTCCAGCCGTGGGCGCGCGGGTTGGTGAACCAGGCCAGGTGAAACATGGGAAGTGCTCCTTCGAGAGGCGGGAGGAAAGGCGTTCAGTGAGGCGCCGGGCCGGGCGCCGCGGCCAGCACCTGGACGAGCTCGGCCAGGTCGGCGGCCGTCGGCTCCCAGGTGGCCGCGGCGGCGTTGGCGCGGATCTGCGCCACCTTGGTCGCGCCGGTGATGACCGAGGCGACGACCGGCTTGGCGAGCAGCGCCCCGACGGCGACGTCGACCAGCGTGCGCCCCCGCGCCTCGGCGTAGGCGATCAGGCGCTCGACCAGGTCGAGCATCGCGGCGTCGATCGGCCGGCCGGCGAGCCGGGTGCCGGCCGGCACCGGCTGGCCGCGGCGGTACTTGCCGGTCAGCAGGCCGTTGGCGAGCGGGAAGTAGGGCAGCAGCCCGACCCCGAAGCGCTCGCAGGCGGGGATCAGTTCGGCCTCGGCCGAGCGCTCGACCAGGCTGTAGTGGTTCTGCGCCGAGACGAAGCGGTTGCGGTGCGCAATGCGCGCGATCCAGTCGGTGTCGGCCACCTGCCAGCCGGTGAAGTGCGACGAACCGGTGTAGCGGATCTTGCCTTCGCGCACCAGTTCGTCGAGGGCGGCGATCGTTTCCTCGACCGGCGTGCGCGGGTCGGGCCAGTGCATCTGGTACAGGTCGATGTAGTCGGTCCGCAGGCGCTTCAGGCTCGCCTCGCAGGCCTGCCGGATGTAGCGGCGCGAGCCCCAGGCGATGTCGTGGCGATCGTCCATGCCGGAGCCCCACTTGGTGCCGATGACGACCTCGTGCCGCCGGCTCTCGAAGATCTCGCCGAGGAACGATTCGCTGCCGCCCTGGCCGTAGACGTCGGCCGTGTCGTAGAAGGTGATGCCGGCGTCGAAGGCGGCGTCGACCACGGCGCGGGTCGCCTCCAAGTCCATCAGCCCGTAGACGGTGCCGGCCGTGGCCTGCACCGGGTTGCCGCCGAAGTTGTTGCAGCCGAGGCCGACCACCGAGACGGTGAGGCCGGAGGCTCCGAGCTGGCGGTACTTCATCGTGGCCGACTTTGCGAGGTGATTGCGATCGGCGCACTGTGCCAAAGGCCGGGCACTTTGCAGAGCGCGAACGCCGGCATGACCGGCAGGCGAACAGGCGTTGCGGGGCGTTCTTGGCGTTGTCGGGCGGCGCGGTCAGGCGGCGCCGAGCCGGCCGCAGGCGAGCACGTGGTCGAGACCGATCGCCCGCAGCGCCGCCCAGAGCAGCGCCTGGCTGCCGCTGACGACGGGGCACCCGGTCGCGGCCTCGATGGCGGGGATCGCGTCGAGTGTGCGCACGGCGGAGCAGGGGATCCAGAGCGCGTCGGCGGCCGGCACGCTGCGCAGCGCGTCGATCGCGAGTTGGGCGATCTCCTCGGCGCTCAGGTTGCCGATGAGCGCGATGCCGACCGGCAGCCCGAGCTCCGCCACGACCTCGACGCCGCGCTCACGGGCATAGGCGCTCACGAGCGCGTTCGTTTCGGCGGCGTACGGCGTCAGGATCGCGATCCGCTCGGCGCCGAGCCGGCGCAGGCCCTGCATCGACGCGTCGGCGATGCTCACCGCCGGCTTGCCGGCCGCCCGCGCCAGCGCCGCGAGCAGGCGCGCCTCGGCGGCGGCGCCGGCGAAGAGGCTGCCGACCGAACAGGCATAGGCAATCACGTCGGCGCCCGCGCTGACGAGGTCCTCGGCGGCCGCCGGTGCCGCGTCGGCGATCGCCGTGTAGTCGGCCGCGGTTGCCCCGCGCATGCGGATGCGCGCGACCGGAAACAGCACGTCGGCGGGCAGGTGCGCCGGCCACTCGTGCTCGAGCAGCACGCCGGGGGCCGGCTGGATCACGCCGATGCGGCCCCGGTGGCCGGGGCGGCGGCGGGGCGGGAAGGTCGACATGGCCGGCGTCAGCGCAACGCCGAATAGGCCGTGGGGCTCAGGAAGCTGTTCTCGACGCGCTCGATCACCGGCGGCTCGGTCGCGTAGCGGGCGACGTGCTCGCGCATCTGCGCATCGGCCATCAGCGCGGTCCATTTCGTCTCGCGCTCGGCGAGGCTTTCCCATTGCAGCAGATAGGTCAGCGTCTGGTTGCTCGGCCCGACGAGGGTCGTGAAAAAGCCGATCTGCCGGATGCCGTGCCGTGCCCAGATCGCGAGCGACGCGTCCTGGAAGCGCTGGTGCAGCACCGGCAGCCGCCCGGGCAGGCAGTGGTAGACGCGCATCTCGACGACCATGCGGCGGCGTCCTATTTCCGGCACGCGAGGCCGCAGGCGGCGAGCGCGGCGCGGACGATCTCGTCGTCGACCGCCGGCGCGCCGCCCGAGACGCCGACCGCGCCGATCGGCTCGTCGTCGCCATCGACGACGACGACGCCGCCGCCGAGCGGCACGAAGCGGCCGCGCGTCGCGCCGTTGATGCCCGCGACCGCGGCGCCGTCGAAGCTCGGCGTCTGCAGCAGCGTCGAACGGCCGAAGCCGAGCGCCGAGACCGCTTTGGCCGTCGCGGTCTCGACGCCGAAGATCCCCTGGCCGTCGGCGCGCATCGCGAGCCGCACATGGCCCCCGGCATCGGTGACGACGCAGGACATGTTGACGACCTTGCGCTCGGCGCCCTCGGCGAAGGCGCGCTCGGCCAGCTTGAGGGCGGTCTGCAGGGTCAGTTTGGGCATGATTCGGTCTCTCGAATTGAAACGGTCGTTCAGACGGCGGGCGGGTCGAAGTGGGCGTCGGCGTACTCCTTCGCGCTGACGCGGCCGGCGACGTGCTCGCCGGCGGACTTCGCCTCTTCGGTCAGGATGCGCAGCGTGCGCTTGAGCATCGCCTGGCGAGCCGCCTCGCGCGCCGTGCGCTCGCCGGCCGACAGCGCCCGCGCCTCGACCGCCTCGCGGGTCGCGACGCGGCCTTCGGCGGCGAGCAGCTCGTGCGTGTCGAGCCGGTCGCGCAGCGACGAGACCTCGCTCATCAACGCGATCACGACGTGGAAGAGCTTGTCGACGTCCTCGGCCTGCAGGTACTGCGGTCGCGCCGGGCCGCGGGCGACGCGCTTGCGCGGCTGGTTCGGGGGCGACGCCGGGGCGGCGGGTGTCGTGGCGGGCATGGCAGTCCGTTGGAGTGGGGCGAGGCCACGGCGCGCCGTGGCGCCTCGGGTGGCCGAGGCGGCTCAGCCGGCGTCGAAGCCGAGCGAGCCGGGGTTGATCCGGCCGTGCGGGTCGAGCAGGCGCTTCAAGCCGACGAGCAGGTCGCGCGTCGGCGCGTCGCGGGTTTCGAGGTAGGGGTACGACTTGCCGATCTGCACGTGGGTGCAGCCGAGCGTCGTGAACATCGCCGTCATCTCCTTGCGCAGCCGCTGGGCGACGGCGGTCGCGGCCGGCCGCTCGGCGAACCGCGCCAGGGCGTCGAGGTCGCTCGCCTCGGTGACGCGGTTGTGGAGGAAGTATTCCTCGTCGTCCCAGTAGAGCAGCGGCTCGCAGCAGACCGCGTTGGCGCCGACGGCGAGGTAGATCACCCCGCAGGCGATGCCGTGGGCGTCCATCGTCGCCTGGTGCTCGGCCAGGAACTCGCGCACCGCCCGGCCGACGCCGACGATGCGCGAGTGCGGCGACAGGCTGTTGGTCGGCAGGTTGCGCGTCAGCGTGCGCCGCTCGTCGACGTTGAAGTTGGTGAACGGCGTGCCGCGCAGCGCCATCGGCGCCGACGGGGCGATTTCGGAGCCGCCCTCGGCGTCGACGATCGCGCGCACGGCCTTCAACCGCGCGTTCGCGCCGTCCTCGCTCAGGTCGTCGATGCAGATGTTGAGCAGGAAGGTGTTGCCCGAGAAGACGCGCTTGCCGGCCATCGCGACCCGGGCCGCGTTGAAGAGGCCCTTGGCGCGCGAGCCGCCGCCCTTGGCGACGCCGGCGAGGAACTTCAGGTCTTCGGCGAGGCCCGTGCTCTGCTGCGCCATCTTGGCGACGAAGTACGGGTCCCAGCAATAGCATTCGGCGGCGAGACCGGCGCGGCCGATCGCCGAGGTCGCGCGCACCGCCGCGTCCTCGTCGTCGAAGGCGAAGCTGCCGTACTGCTGGTGCTGCGGGAACGGGATCAGCCGCAGCGCCACCGTGGTCTTGAAGCCGAAGGCGCCGGTGTCGCTCAGGAAGAGGCCGGTCAGGTCGGGACCGTAATTGCGCATGAACGGGCCGCTGCCGTTGGTGCCGCCCCAGGAGCCCGTCTTCACGACCGAGCCGTCGGCGAGCACGACCTCGATCGCGAGCACCGATTCGGCGACCGGCCCGTGCTGCGACGAACCGAGGAAGAAGCTGCCCTGCGACAGCGCCCCGCCGACGGTCGCGTTGTAGCCCGACATCGGGCCGAAGTAGGGCGTGCGCACGCCCTCGGCCTTCAGCGCTTCGTAGAGGCGTTCCCAGGTGCAGCCGGCCTCGACGACGACGTAGAGGTCCGCGACGTTGATCTCGACGATGCGGTTCATGCCGCGCATGTCGAGCGTCACCGAGTGCGGCTGCACGGCGCGGTAGCCGCCGGTGTAGGAGAAGCCGCCGCCGCGCGGGATCACGACGCGTCCGTGGCCGACGCTCGCCCGGACGACCGCGGCGACCTGCGCGGTGCTGGCGACACGGACGACCGCCTCGACGGTCTCGCCCGGCCGGTCGATGTCGGTCGAGTAGAACGCCCGTTTCTCCTCGCCGACGACGACCTGCTCGGCGCCGACGAGGTCGCGCAGGACCGAGAGGAAGGCGTCGGTCGGCACCGAAGCGGCGGGCTCGACGGTCGCAGCGGTGGAGGTCACTTGACGGCGCCCAGGAAGCGCGTCGGCGGCAACTGGCCCTTCAGGTAGACCGCTTCGCGTTCGCCCTCGAAACAGTCTTCCGGCGTGAAACCGCCTTCGACGACCGCCTTGCGGTGGTCGAGCCCGCGCCAGCCCATCGAGAACGGCTCGTTGGCGTTCGACGCGAACCAGCTGTTCATCAACAGCTCGAACGGCGCCTGCGGCGCGGCGCTCGCGGCGTCGTGCAGCATCACGCCGCCCTCGGCGAGCAGGCGGTGGCCTTCGCGGTAGAGGCGGCGGATCTCCGGTGCCGGCATCTCGTGCGTCAGGAGGAGCGAGACGACGACGTCGAAGTAGCCGTCGGGAAAGTCGGTCGCGCAGGCGTCCTGCTGCGAATAGTGGATGGCCTGGCCGAG
>CAZZWY010000260.1:0-6477 GCA_964657785.1 uncultured Acetobacteraceae bacterium | reverse complement strand
CAGGTCGACCTCGGTGCGCTCGCAGCGGCGCGCCAGGCCCTTGAAGCTGATGGCGCGGCCGATGATCCGCCCGTCGACCTCGGGCATCACCACCTGCATCGCCAGATCGCGCGGCGCGAGGCCGTGCGGATCGGCCAGCCACTGCGCGTGCGAGGAGCCGGCGGTGATGACCTGGAGCACCGGGGCGTCGCCTGCCAACGCCTGCGCCGCCGCACCGTCGCCGTCGAGCGAACCGACCGCGAAGCTGGTCGCGTTGAGCACCACCGCGGCCTCGTGCTCGGCCGCCAGCGATTGCAGCAAGGCCAGGCTGACCGGGTTTTTCAGCGAGTCGACGGCGAGCGCCACCGTGTTCATCCCGGCCGTCTGCAGGGCAGCCAGCATCGCGTCGAACACCGCGGTGTTGCCGGCCTGCAGATGGGCGCGGTAGAAGACGAGCATCGCGGTCGGCGCGTCCGGCCGCCGGGGAAACGGCACACGCGTCGGCGCCGCCTGCGGCTGGTAGACGAGCGCCGGGGGCAGCACCTCGGCCGGCGGCGGCCGGGCGCCGAGGCCGAAGGCGGCATGGCCGATCAGCGCGAAGAAGGCGTGCGCGTTGTCGCGCCCGCCCTCGCGCAGGCAGCGCCAGAGCTGCCGGCAATCGTCGGGCGAGGCGGTGCTGCGCAACAGCAGTTGCGGGTCTTCGCCGGCATCGCCCGAGAACATCGCCAGCCACTGGCCGCGCTCGCGTGCCAGCGTCGTCGCGCGCTCGACCAGGTAGCTCCAGTCGCTCGGGCTGCCCAGGTGGTCGATCACGACGACGCGGGCGTGGCGCAGCACGTCGTCGACGTACAGGTCGGTGGTGGCCGGCTGGCGCAACCACATCAGGTTGGCGAGCCGCACCGGCGGGTGGTCGGCGGCGAGGCCGGAGGCGACGTCGGCGAGCAGCGACAGCACCGTGTCGGCGGCGCTGAGCACGACGATCGCCGCTGGCGTCTGCGCCACGCGCACCACGCCCTGGCCGTTGTCGTCGACATGGCCGCCGGGCCGGGTGGAGAGGAGGTGCATCCTTCAGTCGGCCCGCAGGGCCTCGGCGAGCTCGCGCTGCAGGCCAGAGGCGTCCAGGTGCTCGCCGATCAGCACCAGCCGCGAGGCCCGCGCCTCGTCGCGGCGCCAGGCCCGGTCGAAGTGGCTGTCGAAGCGCTGGCCCACGCCCTGCACCAGCAGGCGCATCGCCAAGCCCGGCAAGGCGACGAAGCCCTTGACGCGGAAGATTTCGTGCCGCTTCACAAGCGCCACGAGCGCGCGCAGCAGCCGCTCGCGGTCGGTCACGTCCAGCGTCACCGAGACCGAGTCGAAGGCATCGTGGTCGTGGTCTTCCTCGTCGTCGTGGTGCGTCTTGCGCTGATCGATGAGGTCTTCCACCGCGCGCCCGTGGCCGAGCAGCACCGCCAGGTCGATGCGGCCGTGCTGCGCATGGACCAGCTTCACGCCCGGCATCGTCTCGGCGCGAATGGCCGCGTCCACGCCCGCCAGCGTGGCCGCGTCCAGGCCGTCGGTCTTGTGGACCACCACCAGGTCGGCGGTCGCGAGCTGGTCTTCGAAGAGTTCGGCCAGCGGCGAATCGTGGTCGAGGTTGTCGTCGGCCCGGCGTTGGGCGTCGACGGCCACCGGGTCGTCGGCGAAGCGCCCGGCTGCGACGGCAGGTGCATCGACGACGGTGATCACCGCGTCGACGGTGAACGCAGTGCGCATCGCCGGCCACTGGAACGCCTGGACCAGCGGCTTGGGCAGCGCCAGGCCCGAGGTCTCGATGACGAGGTGGTCGATCTGGTCGCGCCGGGCGGCGAGCTGCTCCATCACCGGGGCGAACTCGTCCTGCACGGTGCAGCAGAGGCAGCCGTTCGCGAGCTCGTACAGGGCGGGCAAACGCCCATCGTCCTCGCCGTTCTCGTCGCAGCCGATGCCGCAGCCGCGCAGCACCTCGCCGTCGATGCCGAGCTCGCCGAACTCGTTGACGATGACGGCGATGCGCCGGCCCTCGGCGTTCAGCAGCAGATGGCGCAGCAGGGTGGTCTTGCCGCTGCCGAGGAAGCCGGTGACGATGGTGGCGGGGATCTTGGGGGTCATGGTCAGTCTTCGATGCCGCGTTGGGCCGGCACGCCGGCCTTGAAGTGGTGCTTGACGAGGGTCATCTCGGTGACGGTGTCGGCCAGCTCGATGAGTTCGGCCGGGGCGTTGCGGCCGGTCAGCACCACGTGCACGTGGGTCGGCCGTTCGCGCAGGCAGGCCAGCACCGGCTCGAGCGGCAGCCAGCCGTAGCGCAGCGGATACATGATCTCGTCGAGCACCACCATGAAGTGCGGCGCGCAGCGTCGTCTCGGCACGTGCCCAGCCTTCGCGTGCCAGCTCGGCGGAATGGTCGAGGTCGCGGCTCTTCCAGCTGAAGCCGTCGCCCAGGCCTTCGATCGGAATGCCGAGCTGCGCGAACAGGCGGTGCTCGCCGAAGCGCGCGGTGGGCACCTTCATGAACTGGTACACCTTGACGGTCTTGCCGCGACCGTGGGCACGCAAGGCGAGGCCGAACGCGGCCGTGCTCTTGCCCTTGCCGGTGCCGGTGTGGACGATGACCAGGCCACGGCGCTCGCCTTGCGGCTTGGGCACGTCGCGCAACAGGGGTGGAGCTTCGATGTCCATGGTCAGGGATGGAAGAGGGCCGCGACCGCGACCGGATTCGACGGGAAGTAGAGGTGCATGAACGAGGCGATCAGCCGGCCGTCGCGGAACACGCCCTCGGGCTTGCCGTGATGCCGCTGCGCCCGGGTGTGCGCGGCGGGGGTTGCAGGGCTTTGCATCCGCCCATGGTGAAACGTGTGGCCGCGCAGTTCGCCTTCCGGCAGCACGACGCTGTGCATGCCGAGGTTGACCAGGCGCTTTTCCATCACGCCTGCGCCGGGCAAGAGGCCGAACATCGGCGCGCTGCGGCCTTCGGCGTCGGTCATCGTCTCCAGCAGCGACAGCATGCCGCCGCACTCGGCGAGCAACGGCCGGCCCGCCCCGTGATGGGCGCGGATCGACTCGCGAGCGCGGTCACTGGCGGCGAGGCGGGCCAGGTGCAGTTCAGGGTAGCCGCCGGGCAGGTAGAGCGCGTCGGCGTCGGACGGGACGGCGTCGTCCGCCACCGGTGAGAAGAACGTCAAGCTCGCGCCGAGCGCACGCAAGGTGTCGAGATTGGCGGCATACAGGAACGAGAACGCGGCATCACGCGCGATGGCGATGCGCACGCCGTCCAGCAACGGGGTCACGGGTTCGGCCGGCGAGGCGGCGAAGCGCACCCGTGGCGGCAGGGGCAAGGCCGCCCCGCTGCCGAGTGCTTCGGAGGCGCGGGCGATGCGGGCGTCGAGATCGACGACCTCATCGGCCTGCACCAGGCCCAGATGGCGCGACGGCAGCGCCAGTGCTGCGTCGCGGGCGAACGACCCGTACCAGTCGAGGCCCGGCGGCAGGCTCTCGCGCAGCATCTCGGCGTGGCCGGCGCTGCCGACCCGGTTGGCCAGCACACCGGCCATTTTCAGCCCGGGTCGATAGGTCGCCAGGCCGTGGGCCAGCGCGCCGAAGGTCTGGGCCATCGCCGAGGCGTCGATCACCGTGAGCACCGGCAGGTCGAACTGCAGGGCCAGATCGGCGCTCGAGGGCGTGCCGTCGTGCAGGCCCATCACGCCTTCGACGAGGAGGACGTCCGCCTCGCAGGCCGCTCGATGCAGCAGCCCGGCGCAATGCGCGGGGCCGCCCATCCACAGGTCGAGCTGCTGCACCGGTGCGCCGCTGGCGCGTTCGAGCACCATCGGGTCGAGGAAGTCGGGGCCGGTCTTGAAGACGCGCACCCGCCGGCCCTGGTGACGGTGCCAGTGGGCCAGCGCGGCGGTCACCGTGGTCTTGCCCTGACCCGAGGCGGGCGCGGCGATCAGCATCGCGGGGCAGACGGCGGCTGCATCGACGGGCAGCGTGTTCCGGGCGGTCGCCTCACGCATGCCAGCCGTCCCGTCCGCCGCGAACGCGGTCGGACGTGGGTTGCGAAACGTTGGCCCGTCGAACATGCACTGTCTCTCCCGCTGCGAACCGCGTGCAGCGTCGGCCGAAAAGGCACCGGGCCGGGAGATTTCTGCAGAGGCGGGCGATCCGGCGCGCAGGCACGGTCACCCGGCCCGCATCGCCCTCCGCAACGCCAGCGTCATCACCCTCCAGGCCGGTATCCGGGCTCACGAGTCCCGGGCGTTCTCGACGTGAGATCGCCCGGAAGCCGGCGGCGCCTTCCCAGGTGGTGTCACCCAGTGGCTGCGTTGCCGTCGACTCCTCGTTGACCGTTGCGGGGGCAGCGCCGGACTGGTCTCGACCGCGACGGTCTCGACCCACCGGCTTCCCGTTTAACTCTGCCTTCGTGCGAAAGCTGAGCACCTGAGGGTTCATTCGAGTCTAGCAGCCGCTCGGCGCAGCAGATAGGTGTCCATGATCCAGCCCTGGGCCTCTCGCGCCGCCGCGCGCCGGGCCCAGAGCGGGCCGGCCACCTCGGCCAGCGGGCCGCTCGCGAGCAACTGCTGCGGCATGCCGAGGTAGGCGCCCCACCAGATGCGGATACCCCGCGGGTCGAGCTGACGAAAGGCGCCGTCGCCATCGAGCATGACGGCCACCGTGTTGGCTGATGCCGGCCAGCCGAAGCGGCTCAATCGTCGGCCGGTGGTGATCGTGACCGGTCCGTTGATCTCGTTGAGCGGGATGGCATGCGCGGCGGTGAGGGCCTGCAGCGCGGTGATGCCCGGCACGACCATCACGCGCAGCGCCAGCCGGGCGGCCAGCCGATCGGCGATGCGCAAGCTGCTGTCGTAGAGCGACGGATCGCCCCAGACCAGCAGTGCCATCCGACCGCCTTGCGGCAGGTGGGTGCCGATGGCCGCGAACCAGGCGTCGGCGATGGCGTCGTGCCAGCGGTTCACCGCGCCTTCGTAGTCGGGATCGTTGGCGTCGCGACGGGGCATGTCGAAGGCGACGATGCGGGTCGCGGGGCGGGTGACGACGCTTGCGCAGATCGACTCGCGCAATTCGGCCAGGTCGGCCTTATCCGATCCTTTGCGCGGGATCAGGATCAGGTCGGCGGCGTTCAACGCGGCGATGCCCTGCCGCGTCAGGTGATCGGGGTGGCCGGTGCCGATGCCGACGAGCGCCAGCTCGATCACGCGTCGCCGCCTTCCGGGAAGCGCGGCTGCGTGCCCACCGGACGATAGCGGCGGTCGTAGTCGCCCGCGTAGAGCCGGCTGTTCGTGAAGTCGTCGGCCCCCAGGGTCCTGCCGACGAGGATCAGGGCGGTGCGGTCCATGCCCTCGCCGACGGCGGCCTCGATCGTCGACAGCGTGGCGGTCACCACGCGCTCGTCGGGCCAGCTCGCCCGCCAGACGATCGCGACCGGGCCCTCTGGCCCGTAATGCGGCAGCAGTTCGGCGACGACGCGCCCGAGCAGCTGCACCGACAGGTGGATCGCCAGCACCGCCCCCGTCGCGGCGAAGGCCGTCAGCGTTTCGCCCTCGGGCATCGCCGACGCGCGGCCCGAGGTGCGGGTCAGCACCACCGATTGCGCCAGGCCGGGCAAGGTCAATTCCTGCTGCAGCGCAGCCGCCGCGGCGGCGAACGACGGCACCCCCGGCGTCACGGTGAACGGGATGCCGGCCGCGCGCAGCCGGCGCAGCTGCTCGCCCATTGCCGACCACACCGAGAGGTCGCCCGAATGCAGGCGGGCGATGTCCTGGTTCGCCGCTTGGGCGCGGGCGATTTCGCTGACGATCTCGTCGAGCGACAGCGGCGCGGTGTTGACGATCCTCGCCCCCGGCGGGCAGAACGCCAGCACGCCCTCGGGCACCAGCGAGCCGGCGTAGAGGCACACCGGGCAGGCGGCGATCAGGTCGCGCCCGCGCAAGGTCAAGAGGTCGGGGGCGCCGGGGCCGGCGCCGATGAAATGAACCGTCATGGTCTCGTGTCCTGGGTTGCAGCGGCGACCGGTGTCGCCAAGGTCACGCACCACTGCACGACCGGTCGCGCCGGCACCCAGCCGCGCAGGCGCCCGAGCGGCGCGGCGTGGGCGAACTCGATGCGCATCAGTTCGCCGCCGTGGGCGGCATGCAGCTCGAGCAGCACGGCTTCGGTGTCGAGCGTGACGGCGTTGACGACCAGCCGGCTGCCACCGGCCCGCCGTTGCAGCTCGGAGAAAAGGTCACGGTCGAAACCGCCGCCGACGAAGACGGCTGCCGGCGGCGGCAGGTCCCCGAGCACGTCTTGCGCCGCGCCTTCGACCACGGTCAGCCGGTCGTCGACGCCGAAACGGCAGGCATTGGTGCGAACGTTGGCTGCGCGCGACGCCTGCCGTTCGACCGCCGTCGCGTGGCCGCCCGCCAGGCACCATTCGACCGACACCGAGCCCGACCCGGCGCCGAGGTCCCACAGGTGCGCGCCGGG
>CAZZWY010000259.1:0-6481 GCA_964657785.1 uncultured Acetobacteraceae bacterium | reverse complement strand
TCGTTGCCGGCGTCGCGACGCTCGGTTTCATCTTCGGCGCCTATTTCACCGAAACCTTCCGCGGGGCGATGCTCGCGATTCCGCACGGCCAGGCCGAAGCGGCACGCCCGCCGCGGTGGTGTTCCCGATCTCCATGTCCGCCATGCTGCCGGGCATGCCGCTGCAGGCGTGGATGGGCGCACGCGCCGAGGAGTGGGTGGCGTTGCGCTGGCCACCGTGGCGCTGCGGGGCGCCTGGCCCTTCTTCGTGCGAGCCTGGCAGTCGCTGGTCAGCCGCCAGCTGACAGGTTCACGCTCTTCGGCCTGGCATCCTTTCCGTCATCCGCCTAACCTAGCCGAGTCGGCTTACTGCAACAGAACCCTTCTGCTCGTGGCTGGGCCTGTGTCCGGGCACGAGATCAGTGGCGGCAAAATGTTGTCGTTCAAGACCAAGCGCTCAGCCAATCGCGTCCCACAGGCCGGGGGACGCGCGATCACTCCTTTGGCAACCGGCCACAAATGAAGACATCAAACCAGTCCGGTACCGCGGCTCCGCCAGCCGTCGGCCGGCAAAGTAACGGTTAGACCAGTGAATTGAAACCGTGCTACCCCCTGTCTTGGGGGTGGGCGTGACGCAACCCGGATGATCTAGTAACGTACACTTTTTGGAAATTGGAAACATTCCGTAGGCTACGCCAGTTTAGCACTTTTACAATTTAACACTTTCACAGAGCAAAACATGAACGCACGCAATCTTCTGCCGGGGCTTTTCGCCGCCCTGGCGTTCCTGTTCGCCGGCCTGGCAAATGCAGTGGTGGTCTCGGTAGGCTCGCAAATTACCGTCGTTCCCTCTTACTTCGGGAGCGTCACACTCGGCACCGATCAGTTCCTGGTGCCGATCGAAGTGAGCAGTGCAGCGGATCTTGAGCAGTGGCAGTTCGATTTCAGCTTCGACTCGTCAGTGGTTACTCAAATCGAACCTTTCTTCACGCCCTATTCCTTCGGGCTGTATGCGGCGCGGTTCGACCCCACCGATCCCAACTCAATCTCCAGCCCCACAAGCGCGGGGTTCTCGCTCGTACCCGGACTCATCGAGCAAATCGCCGGGTTTTCCCAAGCTGTCAACGGAGATGGCACCCTCATCTTCCTTGCCTTTGAATATCTCCAGTCTGACAAAAATCCTAACTTCGCTTTGTCAAACGTGACCACCACGCAGCCTCTGCCTGAACCCAGCACGGTGGTATTGCTTGCCGCTGGCTTGGTGGGCCTCGCCTTCTTCCGAAGGAAGTCGAAGGCGAGAGAACCCGACCAGGCAGCAATTCCCGCTTAAAAGAGGCGGCATAAGAGCGATTGCACTAGCGCCCGCTGGCGGGCAGATCGGCCTACACGGCTGCAGCGGCGCACAGTAGCGAAGTGATGTTGTCGCCCAGCACATTGACAGCGACATCGATGATCGGAGCCTGGGTTCAAGGCGGAGACCACGTCGAGATACAGCCGGTGCTTGAGGCGCCGAGGGCTTCGTCGATACGCCAGCGCAATCCCATGAAGCAACTTGATGAGCAAGATGGTTCAGCCCGCCCAGATAGTGGCTCACGCTATGAGCCACTAGGCGGCGATGATCGAGCCGTGATCAATCGGTACATGAGTGCGCCCGGGCCTGATTCGCCGCACGGATCGCTCTTCCGACCCATTCCCGCGAGTCTGCAAAGCTCTTTTGAACGCCCTCCAACTTCGATCTAGAAGGAAATTCCATGGACCTCCTAAGCAAAACCGGCTTCGTCGCCATAGTGATCTCCGCCAGTTTGACTTCCGGCACCGCAAGCGCGCAAACCACGGCGAACGGGCCTTACTATGCCGTGCCGTCATGGGACCAAACCCTTCCGGCGAACACCCGGTTCATCATTCTGAACAACATGCAAGGTCAGGCGTTCCTCGACAGGGAAACCGGGCTGGTCTGGCAACGGCAATTTCCTGATATTACCAAACTGGCTCCGAGCATAGTTTGTAATAACGCCGAGATCGGCGGCCGCCACGGTTGGCGGCTCCCCTCCATTCAGGAGTTGACCAGTCTTTTCGAACCCGCTGCGCCCCTCAAGTCGCTTTTTGTGGGCTTCCCGCAGTCGACGCCGTCGACCAACATCTTTCTTCAGTCTTCCACCTACGGGGCGGATGACGACAGCTTTCCGTACTATGTTCACTGGGCCATCCAGATCGAAGGCAACGATCCGCTCGTCATACGGACGATATATCTCACCGGGAGTGGCCCTACGTATCCTGTCTGCGTTCGCGGGGGTACTGGCGAATGGCGTCAGTAGTTTTCCATGGGGCGGCGCACCCCACCCCGAGGCATGAAGCGGGTGACTGATCGCGATGCGAACCGCCATAGCGCGCGCTACTCGCCGTCCGCGAGGAAGCCTCCAAGCGCCTTCCAGCGGTTGAGGCTGTAGTCGAGTGCCGCGGCGGCGCCCCCGCTGTCGGGCACCTTGCGCCGCTCGACGACCATCCAGGCGTCCAGCGCTTGAAGTCCCGCCACGCGAGAACCTCGACCTGCAATCGCTGCCGAAGGTCTCGAGGTCACTGCGAAGGGCATATCTTCTCGATGACGCGGAACACGAGTGTCCACACCGGCGGCGTGATCCAGAGCGTTCAGGGCGCCTACCTGCCACCGGGATCGTCGAAGGCGCAGGCGTCGGGCGATGAACCGCCATACTGCGGCGCGCGAGGCGCAACCCCGTCGGGCGCCGGCGGCGTAGGCCGAACCTGCCGAGACGGCCGCGACCGCCGCCCGAGCGCCCGTGAACGGCGGTGCCGGCCGCAGCGTAGAGTAAGGGCACCGCATCCGCCGGCTCTTCGAGCCCGCCGCACTCACCTCACAGGAGCCGCACGATGGAACCGACGCTCGAAAAACCGGAAGAGAAGCCCGCCACCGCTGCCATCAAGGACGACCGGCTGGAGGAGCAGCTGTCCTTCAAATCCCGCTTCGTGCTGGTCTTCGGTCAGATCGACGATGCGCTCGCACACGCCACCTGCCGGCGCCTGCTCGCGTTGTCGGCGGAGTCGGACGCGCCGATCACCGTCCTCATCTCCTCGCCCGGTGGGCATGTCGAATCCGGCGACGCCATCCACGACATGATCGGCTTCGTCCGCGCCCCGGTCACGACGGTCGGCACCGGCTGGGTCGCGAGCGCCGGCGCGCACATCTTCCTCGCGCCGCCGAAGGAGCGGCGCGTGTGCCTGCCGAACACGCGCTTCATGATCCACCAGCCGGCCGGCGGCGCGGGCGGCCAGGCGACCGACATCGCCATCCAGGCCAAGGAGATCCTGCGGGTGCGCGAGCGGCTGGCGCGCGTCGTCGCGAAGCAGACGGGCAAGCCCTACGACACCGTCGTCATCGACATGGAGCGCGACTTCTGGATGAACACCGAGGAGGCGATCGGCTACGGCATCGTGTCGCGCGTCATCGAGCACCAGAAAGACCTGGCCTGACGGCGCCGCCGCATGTTCACCGGCATCGTTCAAGGCGTCGCGACCGTCACGTCGATCGACGATGCCGAAGGGCTGCGCAGCCTGACACTGGCGTTCCCGGCGGGCTTCGGCGAGGGGCTCGCCCTCGGCGCCAGCGTCTCGGTCGACGGTGTCTGCCTGACCGTCAGCGCCCTGCCGTCCGCCGACGCGGCGCGCTTCGACGTGATCCTGCAGAGCCTGTCGGTCACGACGCTCGCGCGGCTGGTCGCGGGGTCGTCGGTCAACGTCGAACGCGCGGCGCGCGATGGCGCCGAGATCGGCGGCCATCCGCTCTCGGGCCATGTCGATTTCGCGGCGCGGATCGAGAGCGTGCGCACCTCGGCCAACAACCGCGCGCTGCGGGTGGCGGTGCCGCCGGCCTTCCGGAAGTACGTCTTCCCCAAGGGCTATATCTCCCTCGACGGCGCGAGCCTGACGATCTCGGAGGTCGATCGCGCCGCCGGCTGGTTCGAGGTGTGGCTGATTCCCGAGACGCTGCGGATGACGGTGTTCGGGCAGCGGCAGGCCGGCGACTGGCTGAACGTCGAGATCGAGCGCGGCACGCAGGTGATGGTCGACACCGTGCGGGCGGCGGTCGAAGAACGGCTCGGGCGGCTGCAGCCGGTGCTCGAAGCGCTGCTGGCGCGGCAGGGCGAATCGCTCGAGGATCTGCTCGCGCCGCCGTCGCTGCCGGGGTAGGCAAACGCGGCGCGCGGCAGTCGACGCCGGTGCGCGCCGGCAGGGCGGCCGAAGACCTGCGCCATCACGTGCTGCTCGAGCAGGAACACGCCGACACCGCTACGGCCTCGCTCTTGCTAGAGTCTTCTTCACAGAAGCCGGGGCGACCTGCCGACCGGCACTTTGGAGACACTCGCGATGAAGCACTGGATGCGCCTGCTGACGTTCGTGGGGCTGCTCTCGGCCGCGGCGCTGCCGGCCGTTGCGGCCGATCCGTCGAAGCTGCGGGTCGGTGTCGAGGGCGCCTACCCGCCGTTTTCGTCGATCGCGCCGGACGGCAGAATCGTCGGCTTCGACATCGATTTCGCCAACGCCCTCTGCGCCGAGATGAAGGCGCAGTGCACGCTCGTGCAGCAGGATTTCGACGGCATGATCCCGGCGCTGCAGGCCCGCAAGTTCGACCTCATCATCGCGTCGATGTCGGCGACGCCCGAGCGGCAGAAGGTGGTCGACTTCTCCGACAAGTACTACAAGACACCGAACCGGCTCATCGCGAAGGCCGGGGTCACGATCGACGGAACGCCGGCGAGCCTCGCCGGCAAGAAGATCGGTGTGCAGCGCAGCACCATCAACGACCGGTTCGCCACGGCCAAATTCACCGGCGCGACGATCCAGCGCTACACCAAGCAGGACGAAGTTTTTCTCGACCTGGCGGCCGGGCGGATCGATGCGACGCTGATCGATGCCGTCGAGGGCGACGTCGGCTTCCTGAAGACGCCCGCCGGCAAGGGCTTCGCGTTCACCGGGCCGGCCTATGACGACCCGGAGTATTTCGGCAGCGGCGTCGGCGTCGCGATGCGCAAGGGCGACGGTGACCTGAAGGCGCGCGTCAATGCGGCCATCAAGGCGATTCGCGCCAACGGCGTCTACAAGAAGCTCGAATCCGCCTACTTCGACTTCGACATCTACGGCAAGTAAGCCTGCCCCCTCGTCCGCGACGCGCCTGCCGCATGCTGCAAGGCTACGGACCGAGCCTGCTGCAGGGCGCGGTGCTGACGCTCGGCGTCGCGTTCGCGTCGCTGCTGCTCGCGCTCGTGCTGGGCCTCGCCGGGGCGACGGCGCGGCTCTCTCACTCGACCTTCTGGCGTGGCGCGGGCACCGTCTACACCACCTTGATCCGCGGCGTGCCCGACCTGGTGCTGATGCTGCTCGTCTTCTTCGGCGGGCAGATCGCGGTGAATGCGCTGCTGCAGCGCCTCGGCATGGACTACGTCGACATCGACCCGTTCGTTGCCGGCGTCGCGACGCTCGGTTTCATCTTCGGCGCCTATTTCACCGAAACGTTCCGCGGGGCGATGCTGGCGATTCCGCACGGCCAGGCCGAAGCGGCACGCGCCTTCGGCATGTCGGGCTGGACGGTGTTCTCGCGCATCACGTTGCCGCAGATGGTGCGGCTGGCGATTCCCTCGTTCACCAACAACTGGCTGGTGCTGGTGAAGTCGACCGCACTCGTCTCGGTGATCGGCCTGAACGACATGATGCAGAAGGCCGGGCAGGCGGCCGGGGCGACGCGTCAGCCGTTCACCTTCTACCTGGCCGTCGGCGCGCTCTACCTCGTCATCACGACCGTCTCGGTGATCGCGCTGCGCGGGCTCGAGAAGCGGTACTCGCGCGGCGTGGCGCGGGCCCGGTGAATTCCCGAACATGAACTTCACGGCCATCGTCGAAGCCCTGCCCACCTACCGGGCGGGCCTGCTCACCACCATCGAGCTGCTGCTGCTCTCGCTCGGGGCGGGCCTTCTCGTCGCCCTGCCGCTGGGCGTGCTGCGGGCGTCGCCGCGGCGCGGGTTGTCGGTGCCGGTCTGGTGCTTCACCTACGTCCTGCGCGGCACGCCGATGCTGGTGCAGCTCTACCTCTTCTATTACGGCCTGGCGCAGTTCGAGGCGGTCCGCAGCTCGGTGCTCTGGCCGTGGCTTTCCAACGCCTGGTTCTGCGCGGTGCTCGCCTTCGCGCTCAACACCTGCGCCTACACCACCGAAATCGTCGCCGGTTCGATCCGCGCCACGCCGCACGGCGAAGTCGAGGCGGCGAAGAGCCTGGGCATGAGCGGCTGGACGGTCCTGCGGCGCATCGTGCTGCCGTCGGCACTGCGCCGCGCGCTGCCGGCCTACAGCAACGAGGCGATCATGATGTTGCACGGCACGTCGATCGCGAGCGTGGTGACCCTGCTCGACCTGACCGGCGCCGCGCGCGAGATGAATTCCCGCACCTACCTGCCGTTCGAGGCGTTTCTCACTGCCGCCGCGTTCTACCTCGCGCT
>CAZZWY010000258.1:0-6482 GCA_964657785.1 uncultured Acetobacteraceae bacterium | reverse complement strand
TGCGCTTTTCGACCTGCAGGATGTCGACCTCGTGCTCGAGCTGCTCGAGCAGTTTCTCCAGGCGCTTGTCGACGGCGTAGAGATCGAGCACCGACTGCTTGTTCTCGAGCTTCAACGGCAGGTGCGCGGCGATCGTGTCGGCGAGGCGCCCGGCGTCATCGATGCCGGCGATCGAGGTCAGGATCTCGGGCGGGATCTTCTTGTTGAGCTTGACGTACTGGTCGAACTGCTGGGTGACCGCACGGCGCAGCGCCTCGATCTCGGGCCGGGTGTCGGTCGACGGCGGCACCGGGGTGACGTCGGCGACGAAATACTCGCCGTTGTCGCTGATCGTGTGGGTATCGGCGCGCTGGATGCCCTCGACCAGGACCTTGACCGTGCCGTCCGGCAGCTTGAGCATCTGCAGAATGCTCGAGACGCAGCCGACCTCGAACATGTCGTCGGGCTTCGGCTCGTCCTTGCCTGCGGCCTTTTGCGCCACCAGCATGATCTGCCGGCCGGCCTCCATCGCGACCTCGAGTGCCTTGATCGACTTGGGGCGCCCGACGAAGAGCGGAATCACCATGTGAGGACAAACGACCACGTCGCGCAGGGGCAACAGCGGCAGCGTGATCTGCTCCGCGGGCAAAACGGGATGTCCGGACATTGAAGGATCCTTTCTTTCTCGAATCGATATCGGGTTCGAGCGTGCGATTGCAAGGAGCCGCCACAGCCCGCTGGCGCGGCTGTAACCGGACCGGAGAAAAGTTGGCAGCCAAGTGGGCAGCGCGCGCGTCGACGGCCCGGGCGAGGGCCATCGACGCGCTCAGGCGCTCGCCTTCTGCTCTCTGTAGACCAAGAGCGGCTTGGCGTCGTCCTCGATGGTGTGCTCGTCGAGCACGACCTTGGCGACGCCATCGAGCGTCGGCAGATCGAACATCGTGTCGATCAGCGACTGCTCCATGATCGAGCGGAGCCCGCGCGCGCCGATCTTGCGGGCCAGCGCCTTGCGCGCGATCGCGTGCAGGGCCGAGGGGCGGATCTCGAGCTCGACCCCATCCATCGCGAAGAGCTTCTGGTACTGCTTCACCAGCGCGTTTCGCGGCTCGGTGAGGATCCGGATGAGCGCGTCGTCAGTCAGCTCGCCGAGTGTCGCCACGACCGGCAGACGCCCGACGAGCTCGGGAATCAAGCCGAACTTGATCAAGTCCTCGGGCTCGACATCGCGGAACACCTCGGAGACGCGCTTCTCGCTCTTCGTGTGTACCGTGGCACCGAATCCGATACCCGATTTCTCCGACCGGTTCTGGATCACCTTCTCGAGCCCGTCGAACGCGCCGCCGCAGATGAAGAGGATGTTCGTGGTGTCGATCTGCAGGAAATCCTGGTTCGGGTGCTTGCGACCGCCCTGCGGCGGCACGCTCGCCATCGTGCCCTCGACCAGCTTCAAAAGCGCCTGCTGCACGCCCTCGCCCGACACGTCGCGGGTGATCGATGGGTTGTCGGCCTTGCGGCTGATCTTGTCGATCTCGTCGATGTAGACGATGCCGCGCTGCGCCTTCTCGACGTCGTAGCCGCAGTTCTGCAGCAGCTTCTGAATGATGTTCTCGACATCCTCGCCGACATAACCGGCCTCGGTGAGCGTGGTTGCGTCGGCGATCACGAAAGGCACGTTCAGCAGGCGCGCGAGCGTCTGCGCCAGCAAGGTCTTTCCCGACCCGGTGGGGCCGATCAGCAGGATGTTGCTCTTCGCGAGCTCGATCTCGTCCTTGGTGCGGCTCATGTGCTTGAGCCGCTTGTAGTGGTTGTAGACCGCGACCGAGAGCGTCCGCTTCGCGACGTCCTGGCCGATCACGTACTGGTCGAGACTCGCCTTGATCTCGTTCGGAAACGGCAGGTCCGACTTGACGGCCTTGGGATCGGCGCCTTCGGCAGGAACCTCGTCGCGGATGATGTCGTTGCAGAGCTCGATGCACTCGTCGCAAATGAATACGCTGGGGCCGGCGATCAGCTTCTTCACCTCGTGCTGGCTCTTGCCGCAGAACGAGCAGTACAGAACCTTCTCGCTGGAAGAACCTTTTTTATCGGCCATGAGGGGTGGTGTCGAGCGGGTGAGGGATCAAATCGGGTAACCGGTTCAGATCATGATAATTCAAATGAAATCGGGGCCTTTGGCACAAAAAAGGCCCCGATTCCTGTGTTGTTGCCGAGGCGCTCGGCGCGGCGCGATGGTCAGGCGGAGACCGCGGCGGAGCGGTGGTTCAGCACCTGGTCGATCAGCCCGTAGGCCTTCGACTCTTCCGGATCCATGAAGAAGTCGCGCTCCATGTCCGAGCGGATCTTCTCGATCGTCTGGCCCGTGCGCTCAGCGTAGATGCGGTTCAGCTGCTCGCGGGTCTTCAAAATCTCGCGCGCATGGATCTCGATGTCGGTCGCCTGGCCCTGCGCGCCACCCGAGGGCTGATGGATCATCACGCGCGAGTTCGGCAACGCGAAGCGCTTGCCCTTGGCGCCGGCCATCAACAGGAACGAGCCCATGCTCGCGGCGATGCCCATGCAGAGGGTCGATACATCCGGCTTGATGAACTGCATCGTGTCGAACACCGACAACCCGGCGCTCACCGAGCCGCCGGGCGAATTGATGTAGAGGTGGATGTCCTTGTCGGGGTTTTCGCTCTCGAGGAACAACATCTGGGCGACGACGAGGTTGGCCGTCTGATCGGTGACCGGGCCGACGAGGAAGATCACCCGTTCGCGCAGCATCCGGCTGTAGATGTCGTAGGCACGCTCGCCACGGCCGGAGGTTTCGATGACGATGGGCACCATGCCCAGGTCGTTGGTGTCTAACGCGCTCATGACGTTCCTTGCGAAAGGGGAATCCCATCCATATTGGGTCTCATTATGGGCCGACAAGGCCGCCTCGGCGGAGGCCGGCGGGCGCCCCTGAGCGAGCCGATGGTCAACCCGTCATCAGCTCGTCGAAGGGGAGCGCCCGGTCCGTGACCTGCGCCTTGCCGAGAACGAATTCGGCGACGTTGTTCTCGACCACGATCGCCTCGACCTCCGCCAGCCGCTGCCGGTCGCCGAGGTACCAGCGCACCACTTCCGCCGGCTTCTCGTAGCTCTGCGCCATCTCCTCGATGTGCGCCTGCAGCTGCTCCGGCCGGGCCTGCAGGTTGTTGCTGCGGACGAGTTCGCCGACGACGAGCCCGAGCCGCACCCGCTTTTCCGCCTGCGGCTCGAAAATTCCGGCCGGGATCGGCGCCGTGTCGGCATCCTTCACGCCGCGCTTCTTCAGGTCGGCGCGCGCGGCCTGGATCATGCGCTCGGCCTCGTCGGCGACGAGCGCCTTCGGCACCTCGAGCTCGGCGGACGCGATCAGCGCATCCATCACGCTCGCCTTGTTGCGTGCCTGCACCCGGAACTTGACCTCGCGTTCGAGGTTCTTCTTCACGTCCGCCCGCAGGCTCTCGACCGTTCCCTCCGCGATCGCGAGCGATTTGGCGAATGCTTCGTCGACCTCCGGCAGGTGCTGGGCCTCGATCTTCTTCATGGTGACCATGAAGTCCGCTTCCTTGCCGGCGACCTCCTTACCCTGGTAGTCGGGCGGAAACTGCAGCGGGAAGGTCTTCGATTCGCCGACCTTCATGCCGCGAACCGCCGAGTCGAACTGCTCGAGCATCTGGCCCTCGCCGATCAGGAACTGATGTGCAGAGGCGGTGCCGCCGTCGAACGGCACACCGTCGATCTTGCCTTCGAAGTCGATCGTCACGCGATCGCCGACGGCTGCGCCCTCGCTGGCGGGGCGCTGCGAGAAGGTGCGGCGCTGCTTGCGCAGGATGTCGATCGTCTTGTCGATCGCGGCATCGCCGACCTCGGTGGTGACGCGCTCGACCTTCGCGGCCGACAGATCGCCCAGGCGCACTTCGGGGTAGACCTCGAACGTGGCGTCGAACGCGACGTGGCCGTCCGCCGACCCGTCCTTCTCGGTGATCTTGGGCGCACCGGCCACCCGCAGCTTGGCCTCGCTCACGACCTGCGAGAACACCTGCCCGACCTTGTCGTTCATGACCTCGTAGTGCACCGAGTAGCCGTAGCGCTGCGTGACGACGCTCATGGGCACCTTGCCAGGTCGGAAACCGTCGGCCTTGACGGTGCGCGACAGCTTCCGCAGGCGTGACTGAACCTCGCTCTGGATGCTTTCCGTGGGAAGCGTCAGCGTGATGCGGCGCTCGAGCTTCTCGAGGGTTTCGACGTGAACGGACATGATTCTTTCGCTTTGGGCAAAGGTGTGGGAGGGGACCAGGCGACGTCAATCGCTGGTGCGCGGGGCGGGACTCGAACCCGCACACCATTGCTGGCGTCAGGACCTAAACCTGGTGCGTCTACCAATTTCGCCACCCGCGCGGGGAAACCTCGACCGCGGGACGAGGGTCGCTGTGCGGCCCCTCCCCTCCGGTCGGACCGCGGATTTTACCTGCATGCCGCAGGCGGCGATCCGGCCGCAACCGGGTTCCGATCCGGTCGGATTGCACCCTCCGCGAACGCCTGCCGAGGCGAGCATGGACAATCAGGCGGTGAGCATCGATCACTACGAAAACTTCCCCGTCGCAAGCGTCCTGTGCCCCCCGTCGCTGCGCCCGGCGGTGACCGCGATCTACCGCTTCGCCCGCACGGCGGACGATCTGGCCGACGAAGGCGACGTCTCGGTCGAGAACCGCCTGGCGGATCTCGCCGCGTACCGGGCGCAGCTCGCCGCGACGGTGGCAGGTGGCGCGCCGGGCACGCGCTGGCGGCCGGTCTTCGAGGTGCTGGGCCGGGTGCTGGCGTCGCATGAATTGCCGATCGCGCCGCTGACCGACCTGCTGAGCGCCTTCGAACAGGACGTCGTCAAGCAGGCCTACGCCGATCGCGCCGAACTCCTCGACTACACGCGCCGCTCGGCACAGCCGGTGGGCCGGCTGCTGCTGCATCTCTACCGCATCGGCGACGCGGTCTCGCTGCGCCGGTCGGATGCGATCTGCACCGCACTGCAGCTCGCGAATTTCTGGCAGGACCTGAGCATCGACACCCGCCGCGGCCGGCTCTACGTGCCGGCTGCCGACTGCGCGCGCGAAGGCGTCGAGCCGGCGGCGCTGCTCGCCGGTCACGATTCGCCGGCGGTGCGCGGCCTGGTGGCGAGCCTCGTCGGCTGGGCCCGCGAACTGATGCTGCAGGGCGCGCCGCTCGTCCACACCGTGCCAGGGCGCGCCGGCTGGGAACTCCGGCTGGTCGTGCAGGGCGGCCTGCGAATTCTCGAGCGCATCGAGGCGCTGAGTTACGGCACGCTCGGGGTCCGCCCGACGCTGGGCGCGCTCGACGCGGTCGTGATCGGTGGCCGGGCCCTGCGAATGCGTGCCGCATGACGCCCGAACAGTACGTCCAGGACAAGGCGGCCAAGAGCGGCTCGAGCTTCTACTACGCGTTCCTGTTCCTGCCGCCGCCGCGCCGCGCGGCGATCACCGCCTTCTATGCGTTCTGCCGCGAGGTGGACGACGTGGTCGACGAGGTGGCCGACCCGGGCGTCGCGGCCACCAAGCTGGCCTGGTGGCGCAAGGAAGCGGCCACCGCCTACGCCGGCCAGCCGAGTCACCCGGTGATGAAGGCGCTCCTGCCCCAGGCCGCGGCTTTCGATATTCGGCTCGAGCACCTGCTCGCGGTCGTCGACGGCTGCCAGATGGACCTCGATCAGGCGCGCTACCTCGACTACGCCGGCCTCGCACGCTACTGCCATCTGGTCGCGGGGGTGGTGGGTGAGGTCGCCTCCGGCATCTTCGGCCGCAGCGACGCGGCGACGATCGCTTATGCGCACCGCCTCGGCCTCGCGATGCAGCTCACCAACATCATCCGCGATGTCGGCGACGACGCCCGCCGCGGTCGCATCTACCTGCCGGTGTCGGAGCTCAAGCAGTTCGACGTCAAAGCCCAGGAAATCCTCAACCGCGGCTACAGCGACCGCTTCACCGCGCTGATGAAGTTCCAGGCGGACCGCGCCCGCCGCACCTACGACGAGGCGCTGCAACTGCTCCCCGAGGTCGACCGGCAGGCGCAGAAGCCGGGCCTGATGATGGCCAACATCTACCGCACGCTGCTCGAGGAGATCGAGGCCGACGGCTTTCAGGTGCTGCACCAGCGAACGTCCCTCACGCCGCTGCGCAAGCTCTGGATCGCGACGCGGACCCATTGGCGTGGTCGTTAGGGGGCCCGCCGCCGCGCCCCTGAGACTCGCTGTCGTCGGCGGTGGCTGGGCGGGGATCGCGGCAGCGGTGGAGGCGGTTCGGCACGGGCACGTGGTCACGCTCTACGAGATGGCGCCGCGTCTCGGGGGCCGCGCGCGCAGCATCACCACGCACGGCGAGCAGGTCGACAACGGCCAGCACATCCTGATCGGCGCGTACGCGGCGACGCTGCGCCTGCTCGAACAACTCGGCATCGACGCGAACACCGCCTTCCTGCGCACGCCG
>CAZZWY010000257.1:0-6495 GCA_964657785.1 uncultured Acetobacteraceae bacterium | reverse complement strand
AGCAACAATTTCACCACCGGCCAGATCTACAAGTCGGTGCTCGAGAAGGAACGCCGCGGCGACTATCTCGGCAAGACGGTGCAGGTGATCCCGCACGTTACCAACGAGATCCAGGAGTTCGTCAAGCGCGGCGCGGTCGACGTCGACGTCGCGATCGTCGAGATCGGCGGCACCGTCGGCGACATCGAGTCGCTGCCGTTTCTCGAGGCGGTGCGGCAGATGGGACTGCGCGCCGGGCCCAGCAACGCGGCGTTCGTCCACCTCACCTACGTGCCGTGGATCGCCGCGGCCGGCGAGCTCAAGACCAAGCCGACGCAGCACACGGTGCAGAAGATGCGCGAGATCGGCATCCAGCCCGACGCCCTGCTCTGCCGCGCCGACCGCGAGATCCCCGACGACGAGCGCGACAAGATCTCGATGTTCACGAACGTCGGCCTGCAGGGCGTGATCTCGATGTGGGACGTCGACACCATCTACAAGGTGCCGCGCATGCTGCACGAGCAGCGGCTCGACGAGCTGATCTGCATGAAGCTGCAGTTGCTCACCAAGTCGACGGACCTGCGGCGCTGGGACACGCTGGTCCACGAGGTCGCGCACCCGAAGCACGAGGTGACGATCGCGATGTGCGGCAAATACACCGAACTCTCCGATTCGTACAAGTCGCTGAACGAGGCGCTGCGCCACGCCGGCATCAAGAACCACGCCCGGGTGCGGATCGAATACGTCGACTCCGAAGCGCTCGAGGAGGGCAACCTCGACCAGCTCGCGCGATTCGACGCGATCCTGGTGCCGGGCGGCTTCGGCAAGCGCGGCGTCGAGGGCAAGATCCTCGCCGCACGCTACGCCCGCGAGCAACGCGTTCCCTACCTCGGCATCTGCCTCGGGATGCAGGTCGCGACGATCGAGGTGGCGCGCAACCTGGCGGGCCTTGCCGACGCGAACAGCACCGAGTTCGAACCGTCGACCACGCACCCGGTGATCGCGCTGATCGACGAGTGGGAAGACCGCGACGGCACGGTCCAAAAGCGCAGCGCCCAGTCGGACCTCGGCGGCACGATGCGGCTGGGCGCGCAGAGCTCCGACGTGAAACCCGGCACGCTGGCCGCGCAGATCTACGGCAGCGTCGTCACCGAGCGCCACCGCCACCGCTACGAGGCCAACGAGCACTACCTCGACCGGCTGCGCAGCGCAGGCCTCGTGATCTCCGCGATCACCCAGCGGGAGAAGCTCACCGAGATCATCGAGTTGCCGCAGTCGGTGCACCCCTGGTTCATCGGCGTGCAGTTCCATCCCGAGTTCAAGAGCACGCCGTGGGATGGGCATCCGCTGTTCAACAGCTATGTGAAGGCGGCGCTCGAGCACCAGCGGTCAGGTGCGGCGTTGCAGGCCGTGGCTTGAGGAAGCGGAGTCCGTGGGCTACTCGCAAAAAATGCCGGACTACGTCTCCGTGGAGGATTATCTGTTGCTCGACGAGCGGTCGACGACCAAGCTCGAGTACCTCGACGGCATCGTCTACGAATGGCAAGGCGGTCCTTCCGGCATGGCGGGCGGCCAGAAAGAGCACAACCTCGTGACGCGACGAAGTGATCGACGTGGGCAGTCACGGGTTGCAACTCCACGCTGCCCACGTGTTTGCAGGCATCGAAGGCAGGTGACCGAATGAATCTTTGCAGCTTTCCTGTCGGCCTCGACCGCCCCTTCTTCCTCATCGCCGGCCCGTGCGTGATCGAGTCCGAGCAACTGCAGATGGACGTCGCCGGACGCCTCAAGGAAATCACCGCGGCGCTCGGCATCCCGTTCGTCTTCAAGTCGAGCTTCGACAAGGCCAACCGCTCCTCGGGCGGCACCTTCCGCGGCCCGGGCATCGACAAGGGCCTCGACATCCTCGGGAAGGTCCGGCGCGAATTGAAGGTGCCGGTATTGACCGACATCCACGACGCCGGGCAGATCGAGCAGGTCGCGGCTGTCGTCGACGTGCTGCAGACGCCCGCGTTCCTGTGCCGCCAGACCGATTTCATTCGCGCCGTCGCGCAGTCCGGCAAGCCCGTCAACATCAAGAAGGGCCAGTTCCTCGCGCCGCACGACATGAAGAACGTGATCGACAAGGCGCGGGCCGCGGCGCGCGAGAAGGGACTGCCCGACGACGTGTTCATGGCCTGCGAACGCGGCGCGAGCTTCGGCTACAACAATCTCGTCTCCGACATGCGGAGTCTCGCGATCATGCGCGAGACGAACGCACCGGTCGTCTTCGACGCGACCCATTCGGTGCAATTGCCGGGCGGCCAGGGCACGAGCTCCGGCGGCCAGCGCGAGTTCGTGCCGGTACTGGCGCGCGCGGCCATCGCCGTCGGCGTCGCGGGCGTCTTCATGGAGACGCATCCGGACCCGGCCAAGGCGCTCAGCGACGGGCCGAACGCGGTGCCGCTCAGGCACATGCCGGCGCTTCTCGAACAGCTCGTCGCCCTTGACCGCGTCGTCAAGTCCCGGCCGTTCCTCGAAAACGACTTCAACTGACTTCCAGACCGAGGCCTCCCATGTCTGCCTACATCATCGTGTCTTCCGAAATCAACGACCCCGAAGCGTTCAAGGCCTACATGGCCGCCGCGCCTGCCGCGGTCGCAGAATACGGTGGCGAGTACATCGTGCGGGGCGGAGCGATCTCGACGCTCGAGGGCGACTGGGCGCCCAAGCGACTGACCGTCCTGCGCTTTCCCAGCGTCGATCGGGCCCGGGCCTTCTACGACAGCCCGAGCTACCGCGCGGCCCGCGAGCTGCGCGCCGGTCTGACGGCGCGCTTCGACATGATCGTCGTCGACGGCGTTCCCGCCTGACCCCGTTTCCCTCCCCAGCACAAGGACCACTTCATGAGCGCCATCGTCGATATCGTCGGCCGCGAGATTCTGGACAGCCGGGGCAATCCCACCGTCGAATGCGACGTGCTGCTCGAAAGCGGCACCATGGGGCGGGCGGCCGTCCCGTCCGGCGCGAGCACCGGCTCGCGCGAAGCGATCGAGTTGCGCGACGGCGACAAGGCGCGCTACCTCGGCAAGGGCGTGCTGCGCGCGGTCGAGCACGTCAACACCGAGATCAGCGAAGCGGTGCTGGGGCTCGACGCGAGCGAGCAGGCGTTTCTCGACCGCACCCTGATCGACCTCGACGGCACCGAGAACAAGAGCCGGCTCGGCGCCAACGCCACCCTCGCGGTGAGCATGGCGGTCGCCCGCGCGGCGGCGGAGGAATCCGGCCTGCCGCTCTACCGCTACTTCGGCGGCTCGGGCGGCATGTCGTTGCCGGTGCCGATGATGAACGTCATCAACGGCGGCGCGCACGCGAACAACAACCTCGACCTGCAGGAGTTCATGATCATCCCGGTCGGCGCACCGAGTTTTCGCGAAGCGGTCCGGTACGGCGCGGAGGTGTTTCATGCCCTGAAGAAGATTCTCGGAGATCAGCACATCAGCACCGCGGTGGGCGACGAAGGCGGCTTCGCGCCGAGCGGGATCGGGCACGAGGCGGCGATCAAGATGATCCTCGAGGCGATCGACAAGGCCGGCTACGAGGCAGGCTCGCAGATCGCGATCGGGCTCGACTGCGCCGCGAGCGAGTTCTACAAGGACGGCAAGTACCAGCTGGCAGGCGAAGGCCTCACGCTCACCGCCCCCGAGTGGACCGACATGCTCGCGACCTGGGTCGACAAGTACCCGATCATCAGCATCGAAGACGGCATGCACGAGGGCGACTGGGACGGCTGGAAGCACCTGAACGAGCGCCTGGGCGCGAAGGTGCAGCTCGTCGGCGACGACCTCTTCGTCACCAATACGAAGATCCTCAAGGAAGGCATCGAAAAGCGCGTCGCGAATTCGATCCTGATCAAGATCAACCAGATCGGCACGCTCACCGAGACCTTCGCCGCGATCGAGATGGCCAAGCGCGCCGGCTGGACGGCCGTCATCAGCCACCGCTCGGGCGAGACCGAAGACTCGACGATCGCCGACATCGCCGTCGGCACCAACGCCGGCCAGATCAAGACCGGCTCGATGAGCCGTTCGGACCGCATCGCGAAATACAACCAGTTGCTGCGCATCGAGGAAGACCTGGGCGACGTCGCGACTTATCCTGGCCGCGCCGCGTTCTACAACCTGCGCTGACCAGCTGCGGAGGCTCCGGCGATGCGCTACGTCACCCTCGGCCTGCTGGTGCTGCTCGGGCTCGTGCAGGCCGAACTCTGGCTGGGCAAGGGCGGCGTGCCGCGGATGCGCGATCTGCAGGCGCGCGTCGCGTCGCAGCGAGCGGCCAACGAGGCGGACCGGCAGCGCAACCTGCAGCTCGACGCCGAAGTTCGCGACCTGCGCGAAGGCCTGGAGATGGTCGAGGAAAAGGCGCGGTACGAGCTCGGCATGGTCAAGCCGGACGAGATCTTCGTCCAGCTCGCTCCGGCGCGTCACTAGTCCCGCGCTGACCTTGTGTTGACGCGTCAGCTCCGCCACCGCGACGCCGCCGAACCCCGCATGCCCGCCCACCGCGCTCGCCGATGACGGCGCTGCTGCATCTGTTGCAGCCGCTGTTCTCGACCGCCTTCACGCTGCTCGACACGCCGGTCACCTGGCTCGAGGCGGTCGCCTTCGTGCTGGCCCTGGCGATGGTCGCCTTCAACATCGCCGTGAACCCGATCGGCTGGCCGCTCGCCTGTCTGAGCTCGCTGCTGTACGTCGGCCTGTTCTGGAACAGCCGCCTGTACGGCGACGCGAGCCTGCAGCTCTTCTTCGCGCTGCTCGCCTTGTGGGGCTGGTGGCAGTGGCGGCGCGGCACGAGCGACGGGCCCGGGACCGACGGCGTGCGCCGACTCACGTTGCGCGGCCGCTGGCGGGTCGTCGCGGTCCTGTGCATCGCGTGGCCGCTCACCGGACTCTTCCTGAAGCACTTCACCGACACCGACGTCCCCTGGTGGGACGCGTTTCCGACCGCCGCGAGCGTCATCGGTCAGTGGCTGCTCGGCCGCAAATACGTCGAGAACTGGTCTGCCTGGATTGTCGTCAACGTCGTCAGCATCGCGCTTTTCGTGCACAAGGCACTCTGGCTGACGGCCCTGCTCTACCTGATCTTCGTGGCGATGTCGTGCGTCGGTTGGCGCGCCTGGCGACTGCGGCTGCCGGCGACGCCGGGATGATCGCGACCGACGTGTCTCACCGAACGAATCGGCGTCGCCCGCTGTCGTCCCGGGAGGCCGGCGATGAATGACCGCGGGTTCGTCGTCGCGATCGTCGGCGCTGAAAGCACCGGAAAATCGACGCTGGCCAGCGGCCTCGCCGAGGCACTGCGCGGGCCGCTGCGACGGGTGGCGGTCGTCGACGAGGCGCTGCGCGAGTTCTGCGACACGCACGGCCGCACACCGGCCCGAGACGAGCAGGCCGGCATCGCCGCCGAGCAGACGCGGCGCATCGACGTGGCCGCCGCCCATCACGACCTCGTCGTCGCCGACACGACCGCCCTGATGACGGCCGTCTACAGCGATATCGTCTTCGGCGATACCGGGCTCTACGAAGACGCCCGGCGTTGGCACGCGCGCTCGAACCTGACGCTGCTCACGGCGCTCGACCTCGCGTGGCAGCCGGACGGCCTGCAGCGCGACGGCCCGCACGTGCGAGAACCGGTGGACGAGCGGATTCGGGCCGCACTCGCTCGCGGCGGCTGCAACTTTTCGGTGGTCGCCGGCAGCGGCAGCGCCCGACTCGATGCGGCGCTCGCCTGCGTGGAGCGGGCGCTCGCGCCGACCCCCGAACCGCCCGCGGCGAGGGCGCGCTGGCAGTGGCATTGCGAGCGCTGCGGCGATGCGCACTGCGAGCGCCATGCGCTGCAGCGTTTTGGCTGAGCACGCCGGTCCGCGTCGAGGCTCAGTGCGTGGTCGTGGTGCCGCCGGGCTGGTTCAGCTCCGGCGTGAAGAGCGCGACGACGTCGACCGGATCGAAGTGATATTTCTTGCCGCAGAACTCGCAGCCGATCTCCACCCGGCCCTGCTCCGCGACGATGTCGTCGACCTCCTCGCGGCCCAACCCCTTGAGCATGCTGCCGACGCGGGCGCGCGAACACGAGCACTCGAAACGCGGTGCCGACGCGCCCCGCATCGGTTCGAAGCGCCGCAACGGTTCCTCCCAGAACAGGCGGCGCAAGATCGTGTCGGCATCCTCGCGGAGCAGTTCGTCCGCACTCAGGGTCGCGGCAAGCAACGCGATGCGGTTGTAGTCTTCGTTGAGGCCGATCTCGTCCTCGTCGCGCCCGCCGGCCGTGCCGGCCAGGTTGCCGCTGCCGGCGATCGGCACGCGCTGGATCAGCAGGCCCGCGCCCAGTGCAATCCGATAGGCGGCAAAGATGCCAAAGCCGCGCTTACGCACATAGCCCAGAAACCACGCCACCACCACGTACGCCACCACGAATGACACGGCCATGCCGATGATGAGCACCAGCGACGTATCCTTGAAGAAGCCGATGAAGGTGTTG
>CAZZWY010000256.1:0-6528 GCA_964657785.1 uncultured Acetobacteraceae bacterium | reverse complement strand
AAGCTCGTCTTGTACCGCAACGCCTACCCCACGGCGTGCGGCCAGGGCGAGTCGGCGATGGGGCCGTTCTACTGCCCGGCCGACGAGAAGGTCTACATCGATCTGTCGTTCTATGACACGCTCAAGAACAAGCTCGGCGCGCCGGGCGATTTCGGCGGCGACCTGCAGGGCGCGCTGCGCGTGGCGATGGGCGAGATCGCAGGCGTGCGAGACGCTCTCCCGGGCGTCGTCGGCCGCGCGCTCGAAACCCCACCAGGCGATGATCACGAACGCGGTGGCGCCGGCCAGCAGCGCGCCCCAGCGCACCGCGCGCAGCCAGGCGGCGAGCGGCGTCTCGAAGGCGTCGTGGCCCGCCGCCTCGGGCTCGCGCGGGCGCCGTGCCGCGAGCCCGCCGCAGAACATCGAGATGACGATGCTGCCGACCAGAAAGGTGCCGATCTGCAACGGCCGGTGACCCGGCGGCAGGTCGGGCGCGATGCTCGGGGAGATCGCGGCGAGGGCGCAGACCAGGGCGGTCATCACGCCGGCGCCGCTTCCCCACAGCACCGAGGCCACCACCGTGGCGGGGAAGGCGATGGCGAACGGCAGCTCGTCGGAGATCAGCGGCTGCAGGCTCGCCCGCAGCGCCACGGCGAGCAGACCGACAAGGGTGCCGAGTACGAGAGGACGGACGCTGAAGGCAGCGGCTGAGGTCATGGAAACGGAGGCCGGCGAGGACCGGGGCCGCGCGCGCCGTGCGCCGGTCCGGCATGGTAGCCGCTCGTCAAGGTCGTCCGACGGGGTCCGGGGGCGCCGCTGCGACGGGTGAGCAGGCTGGCCGCGAGGGGCCAGGCGCGACGGTTTCGCCGCGCAGCGCGTGCTTGCGGTGATCGAGGCTCCTGATCTATCATCTACCGAACGGTCGGTGATAGAACGTCGACCGACGCACCCGTTCTGCCGGAACCGCCCATGTCGCTCGATCCCCCGGCCCCTGCCCGCGTCGCGCCCGCCGCGCCCGTCCCGGTGTTCCGCGGGCGGTCCGCGCACTGCGGCGCCCGCTGTCCGTGGCCGGCTGATCCACGATCTCCAACGGACGCCTGACATGCCCGTGACGCGCCCCGCCCCCGGCGACCTCGAACCGATCGAAACCGCGAGCCGCGACGAGATCACCGCCCTGCAATGCGACCGCCTGCGCGAGACGCTCGCACACGCCTGGCGCCACGTGCCGCACTACCGCCGCGCCTTCGACGCGCAGGGCCTGCGCCCGGAGGATCTGCGCACGCTCGACGATCTGTCGCGCTTCCCCTTCACCGTCAAGCAGGACCTGCGCGACCACTACCCCTTCGGCCTTTTCGCCGTCCCGCGCGAACGCCTCGCGCGGCTGCACGCGTCGTCGGGCACGACCGGCAAGCCGACCGTCGTCGGCTACACCGCGAAGGACATCGACACCTGGGCCGACCTGGTCGCCCGGTCGATCCGTGCCGCGGGCGGCCGGCCGGGCGACCTGATCCAGGTCGCCTACGGCTACGGTCTCTTCACCGGCGGCCTCGGCGCGCACTACGGCGCCGAGCGCGCCGGCTGCACCGTGATCCCGATGTCCGGCGGCCAGACCGAAAAACAGGTGCAGCTCATCAACGACTTCAAGCCGAGCATCATCATGGTGACGCCGAGCTACATGCAGGTGATCATCGAGGAGTTCGCCCGCCAGGGGCTCGACGCCCGGGAATCGTCGCTCAAGGTCGGCCTCTTCGGCGCCGAGCCGTGGACGGAGGCGATGCGGCGCGAGATCGAGGCCGGCGCCGGGCTCGACGCGGTCGACATCTATGGTCTCTCCGAAGTGATGGGGCCGGGCGTCGCCAGCGAGTGCATCGAGTCGAAGGACGGGCCGGTGATCTGGGAGGACCATTTCTATCCCGAAGTCATCGACCCGGACACCGGCGCGGTGCTGCCCGACGGCGCCGAGGGCGAGCTCGTGCTGACCTCGCTCACCAAGGAGGCGCTGCCGATCATCCGCTACCGCACGCGCGATCTGACGCGCCTTCTGCCGCCCACGTCGCGCGCGTTCCGGCGCATGGGAAAGATCGTCGGCCGCAGCGACGACATGCTCATCGTCCGCGGCGTCAACCTGTTCCCGACGCAGGTCGAGGAGATCGTGCTCGCGCATGCCGGTCTCTCGGCGAACTACCAGCTCGTCGTCACGCGCGAGGCGGCGCTCGACGCGGTCGAGGTCGTCTGCGAACTCGCACCGGCCGCCGCCGGCGCCACGCCCGACGCCGTGCGCGACATCGCCGGCTGGGTGCAGCAACGCATCAAGGCGCAGGTCGGCCTCACGGCCCGGGTCACGGTGCGTCCGCAGGGCGGCATCGAACGCACGCTCACGGGCAAGGCGCGGCGCGTGGTCGACAAGCGGCCGCGCTGAGCTGCCATTCAAGGAAGGAACACCCATGTACACCCAGGCGATGGACACGATGGGCGCCGAGGGCGGTGGCACGAAGCCCGTCCGCTCGGCCGAAGAACTCCGGTTGGAAGAGCGCTTCGAGGCCCGCATCGACGCCGGCGACTTCATCGAGGCGAAGGACTGGATGCCGGCGCACTACCGCAAGACGCTGGTGCGCCAGATCAGCCAACATGCGCACTCGGAGATCGTCGGCATGCTGCCCGAAGGCAACTGGATCACGCGCGCGCCGACCCTGAAGCGCAAGACGATCCTGCTCGCCAAGGTGCAGGACGAGGCGGGCCACGGCCTCTACCTCTATTCGGCCGCCGAGACGCTCGGCACCTCGCGCGACGCGCTGCTCGACGCGCTGCACACCGGCCGCGCCAAGTACAGCTCCATCTTCAACTATCCGACGCTGACCTGGGCCGACGTGGGCACGATCGGCTGGCTCGTCGACGGCGCGGCGATCATGAACCAGGTGCCGATCTGCCGCTGCTCCTACGCCCCCTACGCCCGGGCGATGACGCGCATCTGCCGCGAGGAGAGCTTCCACCAGCGCCAGGGCTTCGAGGCGCTCCTGACGATGATGCAGCAGGGCACCGAGGCGCAACGCGCGATGGTGCAGGACGCGGTCGACCGCTGGTGGTGGCCGACGGTCGCGATGTTCGGGCCGCCCGACGACCAGTCGCCGAACTCGGCGCAGTCGATGCGCTGGGGCATCAAGCGCGTCTCCAACGACGAGCTGCGGCAGAAGTTCGTCGACGCCGCCGTCGAGCAGGCCCGGGTGTTGGGCGTGACCCTGCCCGACCCGCTGTTGAAATGGAACGAGGCGCGCCAGCACCACGACTTCGGTGCGATCGACTGGGACGAATTCCGCCGCGTGATCGCCGGCGACGGGCCGTGCAACCGCGAACGCCTCGCCGCCCGCGTCGAGGCCTGGGACGACGGCGCCTGGGTCCGCGAAGCTGCGCTCGCGCATGCGGCGAAAGCGTCGCAACGTGCGCTTGCCGCCTGAAGCCTCCAAGGAACCGACATGACGTTATCGCCCGAAACACCGCAGGCCGAATGGCCGCTCTGGGAAGTCTTCGTGCGCGCCCGTGCCGGGCTCGACCACAAGCACTGCGGGAGCCTGCACGCCGTCGATCCGAAGATGGCGATCCAGCTCGCACGCGACGTCTACACCCGGCGCCAGGAGGGCGTGAGCCTCTGGGTCGTGCGCTCCGACCAGATCGTCGCGAGCGACCCCGGCGACCGGGCGATGTACTTCGATCCGATGGAAGACAAGGTCTACCGGCACCCGACGTTCTACCGGCTGCCGGTGGCGGTCGACCATCTGTGACCCCTGTGAGCGCGACGATGCAGGCCTCGATCGCGGTCCGTGCCGACCCGGCGCTGCACTACCTGCTGCGCATCGGCGACACCGCCCTCGTGCTCGCGCAGCGCATCGCCGAATGGTGCGGGCACGCGCCGGTGCTCGAGGAAGACATCGCGCTCTCCAACATCGCGCTCGATCTCGTCGGCCAGGCGCGCGCCGTGCTCTCGCATGCGGCAAGCCTCGAAGGCCTCGGGCACGACGAGGACCAGCTCGCCTTTCTGCGCGACGAGCGCGATTACCGCAACGTCACGCTCGTCGAGCTGCCGCGTGGCGACTTCGCCTTCACCGTCCTGCGCAACACGCTGATGGCGACCTTCTTCAAGCTGCTCTGGCAGCGCCTGGCCGTCTCGAGCGACCCTGAACTCGCCGGCATCGCGGCCAAGGCGGTCAAGGAAGCGCGCTACCACCAGCAGCACTCGGCCGACTGGGTCGTGCGGCTCGGCGACGGAACGGCCGAGTCGCGGCGGCGCATCGACACCGCGCTCGCCCAGCTCTGGCGCTTCGTGCCCGAACTCTTCGCCGACGACGCGGTCGACGCGGCGGCGCGCGAATGCGGCCTCGGGCCGGCCTGGTCCACGCTCGAGGCCGACTGGCGGGCCGAGATCGCGGCAGTCTTCGCCGAGGCCGGGCTGAGCGTTCCGGCGACAGGCCGCTTCGTCAGCACCGGCAAGCGTGGCGTCCACAGCGAGCACATGGGCTACGTGCTGGCCGAGATGCAGCACCTGCAGCGCGCTTTCCCGGGCGGCGTGTGGTGAATGCAGTGGCAGGGGAGGTGGAGACGTCGCCGCGCGTCGTCCGCGCGTGGGAGGCGCTCGCGTCGGTGCTCGATCCGGAAGTGCCGGCGCTGTCGGTGTGCGACCTCGGCATCGTCCGCGAGGTCATCGACCATGGCGACCGCCTCGAGGTCGTGCTGACGCCGACCTATTCCGGCTGCCCCGCGACCGAGGAGATCGAGCGCGACGTGCTCGCGGCGGTGGCTGCTGCCGGCCTCGGCCCCGCGAGCGCGAGCCTGCGGCGCCTGCCTGCATGGACCAGCGACTGGATCAGCGCCGCCGGCCGGCGCAAGCTCGCCGAATACGGCATCGCGCCACCGGGCCCGGTCGAGCGGGAGGCCGCGGTGCCGATCCGCTTCTTCGGCCGTCGCTCGCCGTCGGTCGTCGCCTGCCCGCACTGCGCGAGCCGCTCCACCGAATTGCTTTCTGCCTTCGGTTCGACGGCCTGCAAAAGCCTGTACCGGTGCCTGGATTGCCGCGAGCCCTTCGAACATTTCAAGCCGATCTGAGCAACCTGTTCCGAGATGACCCCCGCCACGACAAGCTTCCACGCACTCCGCGTGCGCAGTGTCGAGCCCGACACGGCCGAAGCCGTGATCGTTTCTTTCGACGTGCCCGACGCGCTGCGCCCGGTTTTCGGCTTCACCCAGGGCCAGCACCTGACCCTGCGCAAGGTGCTGGGAGGCCGCGAGCTGCGACGGTCGTACTCGATCTGCGCCGGCGTCGACGACGGCGAATTGCGGGTCGGCGTGCGCAAGGTCCGCGGCGGCGCGTTCTCGAACTGGATCAACGAGCACCTGGGGCCCGGCGACAGCGTCGACGTGATGCCGCCGCAGGGGCGCTTCTTCGTGCCGATCGCGCCTGCCGCCCGGCGCCACCACCTCGGCGTCGCCGGCGGGAGTGGCATCACGCCGATCCTGTCGATCATGAAGACGGTGCTCGCGCGCGAGCCCGCGAGCCGCTTCACGCTCGTCTACGCCAACCGGCTGCTCGCCTCGACGATGTTCAAGGAAGAGATCGAGGGCCTGAAGAACCGCTACATGGCGCGGCTCGCGCTGCACCATGTCTTCTCCGAGGAGCAGACCGATGCGCCGATCCACCGCGGCCGGCTCGACCGCGCGAAGCTCGCCGATCTGCTGCAGGCCCTGATCCCGCCCGCCGGCATCGACCACGCCTACATCTGCGGCCCGTTCCAGATGAACGACGAGGCCGAAGCCGCGCTGCGGGCCGCCGGTGTGCCCGCGGCGCGGATCCACATCGAGCGCTTCGGCATCGCACCTGCGGACGGCGCGGAGCGCGCCGAGCGCGCTGCCGTCGACGCGGTCAGCCATGCGCCCGAGCCGGGCGACGCGGCACATGCGCGGGTCGTGCTGATCCGCGACGGCCTGCGCCGCGAGATCGAGTTCGGGCGCGAACAGCCGAGCATCCTCGACGCCGCCGCAGCGGCCGGCGTCGAGCTGCCGTTCTCGTGCACGTCGGGCGTCTGCGGCACCTGCCGCGCCCGGCTCATCGAGGGCGAGATCCGGATGGAACGAAACTTCGCGCTCGACGCGCAGGAGGTCGCGGCCGGGTTCGTGTTGACCTGCCAGGCTCACCCGGTGAGCGACCGGGTGGTGCTGTCGTTCGACGAACGCTGACGCCGCCTGTGCCATGGGCCGCGGCCGAGCCAGGGGATACGACGGTCAGCGCGAACTGATCCTCGGCCACGCGGCCCGGCTCTTCGCGCGGCGCGGCTATCCCGGCACGTCGATGAACGGCGTCGCCGAGGCCTGCGGTCTCTCGAAGGCGACGCTCTACCACTACTGGGACGACAAGTACGCGCTGCTCGTCGAGATCGCCGAGGGCCATGTCGCGGGGCTCGAGCGCCTCGTCGGCGAGGTGCTCGGGCAGCGCCTCGCACCCGAGGCGCAGATGCGGGCGCTGATCCGGAGCCTGGTCGTCGAATACGCACAGGCGCAGGATGC